>CABRFW010000069.1 GCA_902470265.1 uncultured Collinsella sp. | reverse complement strand
TTTCTCCTTCCCCCCGACACAGAGAAACGGCCTCCTCGACTCCCCCACCACAAAAGCCAAACGCTCGACCAACCAGAGGCACAACTTGCGAGCATCGTTCGAAAAGCTCCAGGCATCCCTAAACAAGTCATTCCCCAACCAAGCCCGGGCATACTAACCCCCACCAACAAAGCGCCCCTCGCACCCCATCCTTTCCGCCCCAACGCCACAAGGGCGACGACCTCGAGTAGGTCAACCTGGGAGGGACGAGGGCTTAGTTTCCCAATCTTTCCGCAGGGGGCAAAAAGCCTCGCCGCACGAAGTGCGCAGCGAGGCTTTTTGCATGCCCGAGGACGATTGGGGAACTAAGCCCTCGTCCCTCCCCGGGATATGTGGCGAGTCGGAGTACCCTTGCTGTTACTCTGCTTTGCCCACAGAGTTGAGGTTGGTCATGCGGATCTTAACCAGCTCGGTGATCTCACGCATGCCCTCCTTGGCCGGCTTCTTGGGATCGAAGCAGGCAGGGTTCTCGGCCATGTAGGCCATGAAGCCCTTGGTGTAGGCCTGACGCAGCTCGGTGGCGTAGTTGACCTTGCAGATACCGTTCTTCACAGCCTCGGCAACCTGCTCATCGGGCACACCGGAGGTGCCGTGCAGAACCAGCGGCACGTCGACGGCGTCGCGGATAGCCTTGACCACGGACTGCTCGATGTGCGGATCGCTCGTGTACACGCCGTGGCTGGTGCCAACGCCAATAGCGAGGGAGGTGCAGCCGGTGCGCTCGACGAACTCCTTGGCCTCGGCCGGATCGGTGTAGGGGCTCTCGCCCTCAACCGCGGGGCCGTCGTCCTCCTTGCCGCCAACCTTACCGAGCTCAGCCTCGACGGGCACGCCCATGGCGCGGCCAGCATCGGCGACGGACTTGGTCAGGGCGATGTTGTCCTCGAAGGACTCGTGCGAACCGTCAATCATGACAGAGGTGTAGCCCGTGCGGAAAGCCTGCATGCAGCGGTCATAGCCATCGCCGTGATCGAGGTGCAGAGCGACGGGCACGGAAGCGCGCTCGGCGGCAGCCTTGACCATGCCGTAGAAGTAGTCCAGACCAGCGGTCTTGATGGTGCCCGGGGTGGTCTGCATGATGACGGGGGACTTGGTCTCCTCGGCAGCGGCCAGAACGGCCATAACAAACTCGAGGTTCTCGACGTTGAAAGCACCAACAGCGTAGTGGCCGGCCTGAGCGTCCTTGAGCATCTTTTCGGTGGTAACAAGTGCCATGAGCGTTTGCTCCTCTCCCTCGCCCGCATCTGGACATCGGGCGTAGTTGTTCACAAGGCGTTTTACCTTGCGTTTTGCTGCGCTCATTGTATGAAATTCGGCGGGCATAAATGCACGAGATATTGTCGTTGCGCTAGGTCGAGCCTTCATTTTTGAAAAGCAAACGGAAGGGTTTTTTGCCGAGCGCACGTGTTCGATATTGAGTTTTGAGCGTCGAGTGGCTTTCTTTTATAGAAAAGATAAGTAATCGAAAGGCGTTTTCTTACTCAAAAAGAAAATGAACGAAAATGGTTTCAACATAATTCCTGCAAATATCGGCAGAGAATGGAGCAGCAATGGCCCAAGCTACAAACCGCGCCTTCGCCGACGAACGCCGTGCCGCCATCATGGAAATGCTCGAGCATAATGCCTCGGTGCAGGTGGCAGAAATCGCCCAGACCTTTGGCGTGTCCTCTGTCACCGCTCGCGCTGATTTGGACGCCCTCGCCGAGTCCGGCAAACTGCGCCGCACGCATGGTGGCGCTGTGTCGCTCCACAAGCGCCTGACCGTCTCCACGCAGGATCGGCGCATTAACGTCAACGTGGCCGCCAAGCAGGCCATCGCGCAAAGTGCCATTGAGCTCGTCAGCGACGGCGACACCCTGCTCGTCGACTCGGGCACCACCGCGCTCGAATTTGTCCGGCTCCTCGACCAGCGCGACGGCATCACCGTCATCACGGCAGACATTACGATCGCCGATTACATCGACGAGAGCATGCCCTCGGTCGACGTCGTCATGCTGGGCGGCGCACTGCGCAAAGGACACCGCTATCTGTACGGTCCGCTCACCATGCAGGCGCTGCAGATGGTTCACGCCGACCTCGCCATCATGTGCCCCGGCGCCTTTGTTCCCGGCTGTGGCTTTACTACCGACTTTCCGCAGATGGCCGAGACCAAAACGGCCATGATCGCCGCCGCGCGTCGAGGCGTCGCCCTCATGGACGCGAGCAAGGTCAACGGACGCGGCATGTACCGCTTCGCCGAACTTACCGATGTCGACACCATCGTGATGGACCGTGACCCCGATCATGCCGTCGCCACCTCAATCGCCGAGGCCACCGACGCCGGCGCCCCAACCCTCATCATCGCCACCGCCTAAAACCAAAAACCACCACAAAGGGGACAGGCACCTTTGTGGTGGTTTGAACGGCACGGCGGTTCGCTCCGCCAGTTTGTCTCAATCTGTAACAACTAGACCCCTAAAAGTCAGTTAACTGTTACAGATCGAGATAATTCCGCTCGACCCCCGCCCTTAATCTAAACCTGTAACAGATAGAGTCGATTTAGCCGCCCAGATGTTACAGATTGAGACAGTTGGACGCGAAACGGTCTTGGCAGAAGTGGCCCTCTAGCAAAGAGACGCTACATATCGACCGAAGCCCGGCAGCGCAAACTCGAAACGTCCCTGTAAGGGTTCTTCAATCACCCCTGCCTCAATTAGACGTTTTTTATACGTCGAGATCGAACCGGAACTTTTCTTAAGCCGCGCAGCCAATTCTTGCCTGGTCGTCGTCCCCTCCGGATTCATTGCACGAAGAAAATCCAAGTCCCCCTGTGAAAGTTCCGCTGCAGTCGAGGCAAAAACGCGCGATTCGAGCTCCTCTTGCGCAAGCTTCGCGCCACGTTCGACGTCTTCAAGGGAAACATCAGCCGCCTGGCGCGAAGCGTTCCACGCCCGATATCCCACCAACTGGAACATAAACGGAAAACCATCGATTGCCTCGGCAGCACGGTCGACCGCCTCATCGGAAATCGTTTTGCCACCGTCTTCAATCGTCAGCCGAAACGCTTCTTTTACCTCAGTCGGCGAAATAGATCCCAGCGAATGCTGGGCAGCACGACGAAGAAACGATGTCGATTTTCCCGTCAACAACGCCAGCACGCGAAACGGCAGCCCCGCCATAAGCAAAGCTACTTTTTTGTTCTCGCTCACAAAATGTTGGTAGGTGGTAACGAGCTCGGTCATTTGAGCAAACGATGCATCAACTTCGTCAACGGCGATAAGCACCCCGGTGCCAGTCGCTTCAAGCTGAGCAAACAGAGCGTTCATCTTAGTACGCCAGTTGGCGCCCTCAAATTCAATATCAACGTTTTCCCAGCTCATACTACCTATGGGGGCAATCCCAACACTGTTCACACGCCTAGAAGCGGGCTTTTCGATCAGATGGGCAGCCGATTCGTTGAGGCGCTGCAGAATGTCTTCGAGCATCCCGTCCGAAGCCGTCACATTCGCCGTAATCCAGCCTTCTTGCTGGGCGCGGTATGACAGATATGCCAAAAGGGCCGTTTTGCCCGTCCCGCGCGCTCCGTAGAAAATCGAGCATAGGTTGGGGTCGGAATCGGCGCTTTCAAACGCCAGCACCATATCATCAATGATTTGCTCACGGCCGGCCATGTATGCCGGTACACGTCCGAACATCGGCGTGAACGGATTTGCTTGCCTGTACGCTGTCGCCGCCGCCATAAAGCCTCCCTTGAACTCACGTAATTCCATTATGCCCCACAGCTCTTGATTTCTTTGAGCATCTTTGAGTTTTTTGAGCACCTTTGAGTTTCTTGAGCATTCTTGAGTTCTTTGAACAAAAACCACCACAAAGGTGCCTGAGTCCCCTTTGTGGTGGTTTTGACGGTAGAAGCGAGCGCGTTGTTACTTGGACAGCTCGTCGGCGAGGGCTTCGATCTGGGCGCGCGATGCGTCGTTGAGCGAACCCAGGACGGTCACCTTGTTCTGCGTCAGGGTGATGTCCTTCATGCCCTCGAGCTCCTTGGTCATGACCTTGGCAGCGGCGGGTGCCCAGGAACCGGCCTCAACGAGTGCCACCGTGCGGTTCTGGTAGGCATGCTCGGCGAGCGTGTGGATGAAGGTGCTCATGAACGGGAAGATCTCGCCCTGGTAGGTGATGGAGGCGAGCACCAGACGGTCGTAACGGAACGCATCCTCGACGGCCTCGGCCATGTCGTCGCAAGTCAGATCGAAGGTGGAAACCTTCTGGCCGCGAGCCTCGAGCGCGGCGGCGAGCTCCTCAACGGCGGTCTTCAGATGGCCGTACACGCTCGCGTAGGCAATCGTGATGCCCTCGTCCTCGGGTTGATAGCTCGACCAGGTGTTGTAGGTGTCGAGGTAATATCCCAGGTTCTCGGTAAGAACAGGGCCGTGGAGCGGGCAGATGACCTGAATGTCCAGATTGGCAGCCTTCTTGAGCACGGCCTGCACAAACTTGCCGAACTTGCCCACGATGCCAAAGTAATAGCGGCGAGCCTCGCAGGCCCAGCCCTCCGGATCCTCGATGTCGTTGGCGCCAAACTTGCCAAAGCCGTCGGCACTAAAGAGTACCTTGTCAGTGGCCTCGTAGGAGAAGAGAACCTCGGGCCAGTGCACGTTGGGAGCGCCGATAAAGGTTAGGCTGTGGCCGCCCAGATCGAGCACGTCGCCCTCTTTGACGACCATCTTGCGCTCGGGGAAATCAGTGCCAAAGTAGTTGACCATCATGCGGAAGGCACCCATGCTGGCCACGATCTGCGCCTGGGGATAGCGCTCCATAAAGGCGGCAATGCCGGCGGAGTGATCGGGCTCCATGTGATGAACGACCAGGTAGTCGGGCGTACGACCGTCGAGCACGGCCTCGAGGTTGCCAAGCCACTCGTCAACAAAACCGCCGTCGACCGAATCGGCGACAGCGATCTTCTCGCCCAAGATAACGTAGCTGTTGTACGCCATGCCGTTCTCGGACACGTCATACTGGCCCTCGAACAGGTCGATGTCGTGATCGTCGACGCCGATATAGCGGATATCCTTGGTGATCTCCATCAGGCAAAGCCTCCTAGATAGACAAAAGAACCCGTCTATCATAGCACTCGCCTTCATAGCCACGGCTATCTGCCGACATCCTTTCCGATTGTTATTGAAGTGCGACGTTGAGCCGTTGACCTGTGAAAACTATGCGCGCGGAGCGGCCGTGGTATGTCGAACGATGAGCTGACCGGGGATGCGAATGGCGACCGTCTTGTCCGATGCCCCCGCCTTGGGAACCGCATGCTCAAACACCTCGCGTCCGCGCTGATGCAAATCGAACCGTACGGTCGTGAGCTCGTTGTGCGCGACAAAGTCGTCGAGCGAGTCGTCGACGCCCACCACGCTCACGTCCTCGGGCACGCGCAGACCGCTGTCGCGCAGCGCCGCGATGGCACCGTTTGCCATCTGGTCGTTCGCCGCGTAAATCGCCGTCATGGCACGGTCGTGCTCAGCCAGGTACCTACCGGCCTCGTAGCCGCTGTTGGCAGACCAGTCGCCCTCGAGCGGCTCTGCCGGCTCGATGTGTTTACGCTCGAGCGCATCCTGCCAACCGGCGCGACGAAATTGCTCGTCGACCGAGAACGACGGGCCGCCGATATAGCGAATCTGCTCGTGCCCCAGCTCAAACAGGTGATCCATAAGCAAGAGCGAGCAGCCGTAATGGTCGGAATCGACCGTGGTCACCCGGGGGTGCGCGTACATGGTAACGATGACCGTGCCAATGCCCGGCAGTGGATCAAACGTCTCGAAATCGGGTGCCATGCGACTCATGCCGATGATGATGCCGTCCACCGGCAATGCCGCCATACGACGCGTGGCCTCTGCAAGCGAGAATTCCTCGGTCTTGGACATCTCGACCAGCGTGATAGCGCAATTATGCTCGCGAGCAGCGCTGGCGATGCCGTCGATCATTGAGAGGTTGCCAAACTTGGTGACATCGTTGATGCATAGGCCGACCGAATGGTAACGGCCGTCGCGCAGCGAGCGACCGGCATAACTCGGACGAAAGCCGAGCTCTTGCATAGCGGCCTGCACGCGCTGGCGCGTCTGCTCGTTAACGTTGGGCAAGCCGTTGGCGACGCGCGAAACCGTCTGCTGCGAAACGCCGGCAGCGCGGGCGACGTCAGCCATGGAGACCGGACGCGAACTGGTATCGTTGGACGGGCGCCTTGCCACAGGATCACCTTCACCCTTGCGAGATCTGAATAGCGTGAATGCCGGCCCGGGCAGTAATACATCCCGCGCCGAGGCCCGCTATCGTCGGACGCATGTTAACGTACTCTACTTTTTCTATCTGCATCTCTTCTGCTTTATAAGTCCATACGGCAGTACCGTTCACGGCTGTATTTCTACCGATTACCAGATTCTCAAAAAGTGACAAGCGATGTGTTATGAGTACGTTAACATAGCCCGTAACGTGCGGTATCGTGAACACTTGGTTCATACCGCTACAAGTTGTTAACGTACTCATAACGACGCAAAACCCACCCGGGCACGCCAAGGAAAGGACCCCCATGACCACCCCCGACGAAAAGACATTCGCCACACTCACCAAGCTGTTTGAGGAGGAGTTTGGCCCCATCGGCGACCGCCAGGTGCTCTACGTGCACGCGCCCGGCCGTTCCGAAATCAGCGGCAACCACACCGACCACGAGGGTGGCCACGTTATCGCCGGCTCGCTCGATGTCGCCGTCGACGGCATCGCCGTGGCAACCGATTCCAACAAGGTTCGCGTAGCCGACGAGGGCTATCCCACGTTTGAAATCGCGCTCGACACGCTAGACGTTCAGGAGTCCGAGAAGGGCACGTCCGCAAGCCTCGTCCGCGGTATGGCCCACGAGATTGCAGCGCTTGGTGTTGAGCCCAAGGGCTTCGACTTCGCCTTTACCTGCTCCGTCCCTTCGGGCGGCGGCCTATCCAGCTCCGCTGCCGTCGAGGCCGCGTACGGTCGTGCCATGGAAACCCTCTGGGGCGCACCCGCCATCGAGCCCGTCACGCTCGCCCAGATGAGCCAGCGCACCGAGAACAACTATTACGGCAAGCCCTGCGGTCTAATGGACCAGGCTGCCGTTTGCCTGGGCGGCCTTGCCTACATGGACTTTGAGGACCAGGCTCAGCCTAAGACCCAGAAGCTCGAGCTCAACTTTGAGGATCACGGTTATGCGCTCGTGCTCGTTAAGGTCGGTGCCGACCACGTGGCCGCCACCGACGACTACGCCGCCGTTCCGCGCGAGATGCAGGACGTCGCTGCCGAGTTTGGCAAGGCACGCCTGTGCGAGGTAAACGTGGCGGACTTTGACGCCAAGCTCCCCGAGCTGCGCGCCAAGCTGGGCGACCGCGCCTGCCTGCGCGCCGTTCACTACTGGTACGAAAACGGCCTGGTCGACAAGCGCTGGGCTGCCCTGAACGCCGGAGACATCGATCAGTTCCTGGTCCTGACGCGCGAGTCCGGCGCCAGCTCTGCCATGTACCTACAGAATGTCGTTGCCAAGCTGGGCTCCGAGCAGCCCTCGATGTATGCCCTGGCACTGGCCGAGCACGTGCTCGACGGCCGTGGCGCCGTCCGTATCCACGGTGGCGGCTTTGGTGGCACCATCCAGGCCTTCGTGCCGCTCGACCTGGTCGACACCTTCATTGCCAAGATGAACGGCTGGCTGGGCGAGGGATCTGCCCGCCACTACGCGATTTCTGACAAGGGGGCTTACGCGGCATGGCTGTAA
>CABRFW010000068.1 GCA_902470265.1 uncultured Collinsella sp. | reverse complement strand
GCCTGCGATGAGGCGGCGGCGATGGCGGCATGGGCGGTCTCCACGGCCATATGACGCAAGCCGTGCGCCTCGAGCGCGGCAACAATAAGGTTGCGGACGGCGGGGTCGTCCTCAACGACCAAGATGAGCGGTTTTACGGCAGAGTTCGGCACAGCGCTACTCCTTATCAAACGAAACGTCGGCGACGGGAAGCTCAATCGTAAAGACCGAGCCGTGCGGGTCCGCCGCGGCAACCTCTATGCTACCGCCATGCGCCAGCGCAATGGAGCGGCAGAGCGAAAGACCCAGGCCCACGCTGCGATGGCTGTCGGCAAGACCGTGGTTGGCGGTGTAGAACGACTCAAAGATTCGCTCGCGGTCCTCGGGCGCAATGCCCGGGCCGTCATCGGCCACCGAGCACGCCACGCGTCCATCGTCGACGCTAATCGAAATCATGATATGCGAGCCTGCGGGCGTATAGGTGATGGCGTTGTTCACCAGATTGACCACCAGCTGCACCATCAGGCGCGCATCGACGTTGACGAGCGCCGGCTCATCGCACGCCACCACCTTAAGGTCGTGCTCGCGCACGGCAGGGTTCACGTGGCGCAGCGCCTCCTCCACGATATCGTCCATGAGCTCGAGCGTGGTCGACAGGCGCATACCGCCGCCCTCGAGCTTGGTGATGGCGAGCAGGTTCTCGACGGTGGCGTTGAGCCATTGCGCATCCGAGCGAATGGACAAGAGCAGGCCGCGGCGCGTTTGGGCGTCGAGCACGGCGGTGCCGGTCGAGCCCTGGTCGAGCAGCACATCGGCATTACCCGAAATACTGGTGAGCGGCGTGCGCAGGTCGTGCGAGATGGAGCGCAGCAGGTTGGCGCGCAGCTGTTCGTTTTTGGCAAGCACCGCCGCCTCCTCGCGGGCCTCCATGGCGCGGGCGCGATCGAGCGCCAGCTCGCCTTCGCTCACGATAGCATCGGCAAGTGTCCGCTCCTCGTGCGTCAGCACGTCGGGCTCGGCAACGATAGCCAGCACGCCCACCACCGAGGCGGGGTCGCCCGAGCGCGCGAAGCCGTCGCCTGTGCGAACCGTCAGGTAGATGCCATAAAACGCCGAGCCGCCGAACGTAGCATCGAGCGGCGTTCCCACATAGGCGGACGCCGAGAGCCGCGGTGGCATCTGCGGCGCCAGCTCGTGCACCGGCGCGGCATCGCCCACGGCCGTGTATGTCGCACGCGGCAGCAGGTCATCGCCCTCGGCGTCGGCGCTGTACCACACGACCGGACAGCCCGAAAGACGCGCCAGCTGCGTGGCCATGGCGTGAACGATCTGCTGCTCGTCGGCGCAGCGCTGCAACATGCGATTGGTCTCGAGCACCATATGCGTGCGGCGGTCGCTGGCGGCAGCCTGTGCCAAGGCGCGGCGCAGGGCCAACGCAATCGAGCTCGACACAAGCGAGACCACGAACATGATGAAGAACATGCCGGGATAGCCGCGGTCGATAAGCGACAGCGAGTAGCGCGGGTCGACAAACAAGAAGTTGTAGAGCGCCACGGCGGCAGCCGAGCTCAGCAAGCAATACAGGCGACTCCAGGTAAAGAATGCGCACAGCTGAACGGCGAACACATAGACGATCATGATGCTCGGCGCGAGACCCGGATGGTCGAGCAGCGCGCCCACAATCGTCGCCGCGACCAGCAGCCCCACCGACACGCAGATATCGTACAGGGGGCCGCGACGCGTCATCGTAGTGCGCCGCCACCAAAAGTTCTCGGCAATATCACCGTCCGCACGGACGTCCATCAGCGCCCCGCCCCTCTCTCAAAAACAAAAACCACCACAAAGGGACAGGCACCTTTGTGGTGGTTTCCCTTGTGGTGGTTCCAAGTGTATAGCCTTTGCAACCTGCGGTCGCTAGACAAACAGCACGTGCGCGAGCAGGGCACACACGCACACCGCTCCAAATACCAGTGCCACGATCGAAATTACGCGATCGGCCATATCCATGTTGGCACGATTCGTAAAGAACCGATCTTCGGCGGCGTCGACGCGCGCCTCACGCACCATTTCGACCACCGCCTCACGGCCATCGAGCGCCTTTGTATCCATGTTTACCTCCCCGGCCTCATGCTTATCCATCAAAAACCAACTCCGTGTAGCCGCCGACGTCTACGGCCGCTCGTTGGGGGCCAGGCGCTGCATCTTGTTCACGGCCTTGAACTTGGTGAACAGCGGCACGTACTCAAAGCTCACGTTGGAGTTCTCCAGGCCGTACCAACGCGCGGGCGTGCCGGCGGCGCGGCGAATGATGTACTTGAGCGTGATGGCCGTACGCTCGCTGGGCTCCACATCGCTTTCGGGCGCCAGAAGCTTACGGATCAGGACGAACTTGAACGTGCCGATGTTACCCGGATCCTTGTAGACCGAGTAGTCATGCGTCTGCGGCGGCAGCTCGCCGGTGGCAGCCAGGTCCTGAACGACCTGACGCAGGTAGGCATTGACGCGCTGGTTGATCTTGTAGCCCAGGTACAGATGCACGCGGAACACGTAATCGGTGCCGAACGTCTCGACCGAATAGGCAAAGGTGTGCGGTTCGTCCATGGTCTCGACATTCACAAACCACCAGGCGCGGGCGCGCTTGGGATGCTTGTCCAAGATCGAATAGACGATATCGCGGTCGATGTAGTCGGTATGGGTGTCCTTGGTCAGGTACACGACGTTGTCGCTCATGCGCTCGTAACGGTCGTCGTCGCGCAGGCGCTTGAGCTGCGGCAGGTAGCTGCGCAGCGGCAGAAGCGTAAACTGGCGCTGCTCAACAGCCGTACCGTTGTACCAGCACACCATGATGCCCATGATGAGCGCGGCCATGAGGATGGTGAAGTAGCCGCCGTGGAAGAACTTGGTAAGTGAGCTCACGAAGAAGAAGCCTTCGAGCAAAAGGAAGAAGGCCGCGAAGATCCACGGAGCAACCTTGAGCTTGCGCTCCTCGTGCAGGTAGAAGAAGAGCAGCAGCGTGGTGCACATCATAGTCAGCGTAATGGCAAGGCCGTAGGCGGCTTCCATATGCGCCGAGTTCTGGAACAGCAGCACCACGATGACGCAGCCGACAAGCATGACGTTGTTGACCATGGGGATGTAGAGCTGGCCCTTGGTCTCGGCAGGGTAGAAGACCTGCATGTGCGGCATAAGGTCCAGACGGCTGGCCTCGGACACCAGCGAGAATGCGCCGGTGATGAGCGCCTGCGAGGCAATGATGGCCGCGACGGTGGAAAGGCCGACGGCAAACGGGCGCAGGCCCGGGGCGAGCATCTGGTAGAACGGGTTGAGGTCGGCAATGCCCATGAGCTCGGGGTTGGCAGCGTTGTTCATAAGCCAAGCGCCCTGGCCCATATAGGAAAGCAGCAGGCAGCACTTAACGAACGGCCAGGTAGCGTAGATGTTGCCGCGGCCGACGTGGCCCATGTCGGAGTAGAGCGCCTCGGCACCGGTGGTGGCGAGGAAGCAGCTGCCCAGAATCATGATGCCCGCGTGGTTGTTGGGGCTCAGCAAAAAGGCGATGCCGCGCACCGGGTTGAGGCACAGCAGCACGGCGGGGTGCTGGAAGACAAAGAACAGACCCGTGCCGCCCAGGAACAGGAACCACAGCGTCATGATGGGGCCAAAGGCGTGACCGATCTTGGCCGTACCGATGCGCTGTACCAAGAAGAGCACGATGATGATGGCGAGCGTAATGGCGACGACGCGGCCCTGGTCATCGCCCAGCACGGCATGGACCGCCGGGATGGTGCGCAGGCCCTCGATGGCCGTGGTAACGGTAACGGCCGGCGTCAGGATGCCGTCGGCGAGCAGCGCGGCGCCACCTAGCATGGCGGGGATGATAAGCCACTTGCCACAGCGCTTGACCAGACTGTACAGGGCAAAGATACCGCCCTCGCCATGGTTATCGGCGCGCAGCGAGATGAGCACATACTTGATGGTGGTCAGCAACGTGACCGTCCACACGACAAGGGAGAGCGCGCCGAGCACGAACTCCTCCGTGACGCTTCCGATGCCGCCGTTGCCGGCAACGAGCGCCTTGGTTACATACATAGGGCTGGTGCCGATATCGCCGTACACCACGCCCAGCGTGACGAGCATCGCCGAGATGCTCACAGGAATCGCAGCGTGCGAAGCTGCCTCCTTGGCCTTTTGTTCCATAAGCCGGTTTCCTCCCAACTTTAATGTTCGAAGGGATTATAGATAATCGGCCCATGTTTGAATGGCACTGTTTTCCCAGCTAGATAAACATTTATACGGCCTTTAGGCCACCGCGGCGATATGGAATGTGACAAAGGGACGGTCCCTTTGTCACATCCGTCATTTTCCGAGCCAATTTTTGAACCACCACTCCATGGAGCGGCTCATCTCGGCCATAAAGGGACTGGTGTGCTTGCGGGTATAGATATCCGCGACGCGCTCCCCCACCTCGCGGGCGTGCGGACGGAACATCGCGTCCATCTCGTCCACCTGCGCGTCCATGGTCGCGGCATCCGCACGGCAGTAGCGCTCCTCGTGCACCAGGTTCACCACGGGGTGTGCGATCGCCGGACGCTCCTTACGGGGCGTGCCGATGATGAGCATCGATAGCGGCATGGTATAGGGCGGCAGATCGAGCAGCTCGGCAACTTCCTCGGCATTCTCGACGATATCACCGATATAGCAGCTCCCCAGGCCCAGGGCCTCGGCGGCAACCACGGCGTTTTGCGCGGCGATCACGGCATCCTGAGCCGCGATGGCAAAGTCGCCCAGACCCGGCGCGCGGCGGGGCGCCTTGCCCGTGCGCTCGACAAACTCGGGCTCAAAGCAGCCCACGTGCTCAAACAGATCGATCCACTTGGCATAGTCGACCACAAATATAAGTGCCCAGGGCGCCTTGGCGATCATGGGCTGGTGATCGCACAGGTCGGCGAGGCGGTCCAGCGTAGCCTGCTCGCGAATGCTTACGATGGAATACATCATCATGGCGCCCGCCGACGGCGCGCGACTCGCCGCATGCAAAATTGCCGCCCGCTGCTCGTCGGTCACCGCCACGGGACGGTCGTCGTCATCACGCGCGAAGGCACGCGTGGAGGAACGGTGCTCCAACGTGTCCAGCACCGCATTGCCCGTGGTCTCGACCGGATAGCCACACGTATCCACAGCCTTGGTGCAAACCTGCTCGTTCATCGCCTCATCCTCGCTAATTCTTTAAGAAGCCTTTACGTTTCCGTGTAATTCCCGTCCATTATCGCGCAGGTCGCCACTACATTGCGCCACACCGCCACACGTGCGCGTTAATATGGCTGGTTGTTGTGCGCAGACACCAATTGCAGCGCATATCTTGGTAACAATCGGGTAAACCCCCGCTTTCGTAGGTTTTAAGTTTGTGAGGAGTCTCAGCATGTTCGCTGCCGCCATCTCGCTCGTCGGTCTTGCGGCGACCGTCTACCTTGTCTTGCGCGAGGCCAAGGCCATTCGCGCTCAGTCGGGCACCGTTGCCAAAAGCGCTCTTGGGTGGAGCGTCGCCTTCGGCCTGTTCCAGGTCTTTTTGACCGTTTGGGGCGCCATTGGCCTCGTCGCCCAAAACGAGCCGCTCGCCTTTGTGATGCTCATCCTGACCAACGCCATCCTCACCGGCTGCGCTTGGGCCAGCATCGCACGCGACCGCATCGCCCCGCGCGTCTTTGCGTTCGCCGCGCCCGACGCCCCCGCCCCCACCGGCAAGCTCGCCCGTCTGCGCGGCGCCTTTGTGGGCAAGCCACTCGTCGCCGCCGTCCTGTGTCTGCTGCTCGCCGGCGTCTTTGCGCTGCTGGGCATGGAAGTCTCGTCCAACCACGACTTTACCTGGGTCTACCCCCTGTGCATCCTGCTCGAGTGGGCCATCATCACCGTGCTCATGACCGGCTTGTTCTTCCTGTTCCAGCGCCACGGCGCAGCTCCGGCCGTCCTGGCCTTCGCCCTCTTTATCCTGGGCATTGCCGAGTTCTTCGTCATCACGTTTAAATCCATGCCCATCCAGCCGGGCGACCTTTCGGCCATCTCCACCGCCGCCGCGGTCGCCGGCACCGGCTACACCTTCTCGATCTCACTGTTCTGCGTGCTGTCCATGGGCTTTACCGCCATCGCCATGCTGCTGTGCGAGTACGCCGGCCTGGTGGCACCGCACCGTCAGAAGGGCGCCGCCAACGCCAAGCGCATGCTGCTCACCAATCTGCTCGTCGCCGTGCTGTGCCTGGGCGGCGTGACCGCGCACGTCACGCTTATCGACTACTACAACACCCTCGGCATCACCGTCTACACCTGGCGCCCGCTCGAGAGCTACTGGCGCGAGGGCTACCTGCCCGCTTTCATTAGCGCGGCGCAGTCCATCAAGCCGCCCAAACCCGCCGACTACTCCGTCGACGATGCCAGGGCCACGCTCAAAAAGTACGCCAAGGCCTACGACAAGTCCGACGCCGCCAAGAGTGACGAGCGCACCGCCGCAAAGGAGCAATTCGATAGCGAGAAGCCCACGGTCATCGCCATCATGAACGAGACGTTCTCGGACCTATCCATCTACCAGAACATGCGCGCTGGCTACGAGGGTCCGCAGTACTTTAAGAGCCTGTCCAACTGCCTCAGCCGCGGCAAGCTCTACGTGAGCGCCTACGGCGGCGGTACCGCCAATACCGAGTTTGAGTTTATGACCGGCAACTCCATGGCCAACCTGGGCTCGGGCGTGTACCCCTACACCATCTACAACATGGAAACGACCGGGAACCTGGCAGAGCAGTTCAAGTCGCTCGGATATTCCACCACGGCCATGCATCCCAACCACGCGACCAACTGGAACCGTGAGAACGTCTACAAGGACTTTGGCTTTGACCAGTTCCTGTCCATCAACGATTTCCAGGGCGCCGATACCCTGCGCGGCATGGTGACCGACCAGGCTACCTACGACAAGATTCTTGAGCTGCTCGACCAGAACGCCGATCCGCAGTTTATCTTCGACGTGACCATGCAGAACCACTCGGGCTACGATACGGGCCTGCTGCCGGTCGACAAGCAGATGCACCTGAACATCGACACGACCGACCTGGACGCCAAGACCGTCGAGGACGGCACGCTATCCGATGTCGATGAGTACGTCTCGTGCATCGAGCAGTCCGACCAGGCGCTGCGCTACTTCCTCAACGCCCTGAGCAAGCTCGACCGTAAGGTGGTCGTGGTGTTCTGGGGCGATCACCAGCCGTTCTTCCCGTCCAAGTTCAATGACAAGTGGTTTACCAACGAGGATGACGCCACCCACCAGGAGCGCCTGTGGCAGACCGACTACATCATCTGGGCCAACTACGACGTTGCCGGCTGCGACCAGACAAGCGAGGTCGACGACCTGTCCACCAACTACCTGTCCACGCAGCTGATGCAGCTGATCGGCGCACCGCTGACCGACTATCAGAAGGCGCACATGACGCTGCGCGAGTCGCTGCCCGCTATCAACTCGGTGGGCTACGAGGACGCCAGCCTGCGCTGGGCGCTCTCCTCCAACGTCACCGGCGACGACGCCGCCGCAGCAGCCGCCACCAAGGCGCGCGAGGATTACGCCAAGATGCAGTACTACGAGATGTTCCGCGACGGCAAGAACGTGTACACCGAGCACTTCCAGACCGAGGCCAACGAAACCGACCCCAACCTGGCACCGGGTACGACCAAGATCAAGTAGCGGCGCGTCTTAACTGGTTCGTCTGCCCGGCGGCGCGGAACGTAAGGTTCCCTGCTCGGACAGTCCTGCTCGCACGGAGAGCACATTAAGTGCTCTCCGGCTCGTGCGGAACTCG
>CABRFW010000067.1 GCA_902470265.1 uncultured Collinsella sp. | reverse complement strand
CATCGAGCGCCTTCACGGCCGCATGCCGGCGGGGGAGAAGGATCGTGTGATCGACGCCTTCAAGCGTGGCGAGATCGACGTGCTCGTCTCGACTACGGTGGTCGAGGTGGGCGTCGACGTGCCTAACGCCACCGTCATGGTCATCGAGAACGGCGAGCGCTTTGGGTTGGCTGCCCTGCACCAGCTGCGCGGTCGCGTGGGCCGTGGCAGCGTGTCGGGCACGTGCCTGGTCATGACGCACTCCAAGGGCAACGGCGGCGCGTCGGCGGCGCAAGATCGTCTGCAATCGCTCGAAAAAACCTCGGATGGCTTTACGCTCGCCCAGATGGACCTGCGCCTGCGCCATGAAGGCGAGATCCTGGGTTATCGCCAGCATGGTGGTGTGACCCTGCGCTTTGTCGACCTGGATGCCGACGAGGAACTGATCGAGTGGGCCCATTTGGACGCGGTCGAGCTCTTGCGGTATGCTTGCACCCTTGACTCCGTGGCGACGCGCCCCCTGCGCGATGCGGTCGCCATGCGATATCGACACATTTTTAAGGAGGTCAGCGGAGGATGAGAATCATCGGCGGCGAATGGCGCGGTCGTAAGATCGAGGAGCCCCGTGGTCGCGATGTCACCCGCCCCACGACTGATCGCGTACGCGAGGCGTGCGCATCTATGGTCATGTCGGCATTCGACTTCGATCTGGACGAGGTCCGTGTGCTGGACGCCTTTGGCGGCTCCGGTGCCTTAGGGTTAGAGATGCTCTCTCGTGGGGCTCGCTTGCTCACGACGTTTGAGATCGATCGCAACGCCGCGCGGCTCATTGCCAAGAATATCGAGTCGCTCTGCCGTGACCGTGCGCGTTGGCGCGTGGTCACGGGCGATGTCCTTGCGAGCGCTTCGCGCGGCCGCGTGCCGGGCGGCCCCTTCGATCTGGTCTTGCTCGACCCGCCCTATGCTTTTGGTGCCAAGCCGGTCGACGAGCTGCTGCAGAACCTGGCCCAGCAGGGTCTGCTCACCCCGGGTGCCTATGCTCTGTTTGAGCATGCTGCCGCCGACGCGGGTGCACATCCTGCCGGCTTTGTAACCGTGCGTGAGAAACGCTATGGCATCACCTCGGTCGACCTGCTCCGTTGGGTCGGCGAGGGCGAGGATGACGATACCGCCACCGATGCCGATGACAGCGACGGCACGACGTTTCAGGGGGATGCCCATGAGTGACACCATTAACCGCGTCATCGTTCCGGGTACCTTCGATCCCATCACGTTTGGCCATATCGACGTCATCCGCCGCGCCCGCCGCATTTTTCCCAGTGTGATCGTGGCCGTTGCCGAGTCGCAGGGCAAAAACGGTGTGGGCACCACGTTTACGCTCGATGAACGCGTGGCGCTGGCCCGTGAGGCACTCGGTGATATCGATGGCGTCGAGGTCCTGCCCTTTACTGGCCTCTTGGTCGACTTCGCTCGTGATCAGGGGGCGGGGGCCGTGGTCAAGGGTCTGCGCGCCATGACTGACTTTGAGTACGAGCTGCAGCAGGCCGACCTCAACTACCGCTTGGATAACGAGCTGGAGTCCATCTTTGTCATGAGTGCGCCGCAGTACGGCTATATCTCGAGCTCGGTCGTTCGCCAGATCGCCTCGCTCGGCAGCGATGTATCGACGTTTGTCCCACCCAACGTGGTTGAAGCGCTCAGACATCGCTTTTCGTGACGTTTTTTATTGCCTGGTGGCATGTGGTAAACTAGCACGATGATATGTTACCTATGAAAGGAGACCGGATGCCGGGCGAGAATTTTCCTGGCGATAGGATCGTCAGCTTGGTCGATGAGCTCGAAGGGCTGATCGAGGAAGCCAAGCCGCCTTTCGGCAAGAACGCTCAGTTCAAGGTCATCGACGCCGACGTGTTCTTCAACATCCTCGACGAGATCCGCATGAGCTATCCCGAGGAGTGGCAGAAGTCCCGCCGTATCCTTAAGGAGCGCGAGGAGCTTATGGCTTCCGCCGCCGCTCAGGCCGATTCCATCATCGCCGACGCTCAGCAGCAGGCCCTCACCATTGCCGGTGAGCAGGAGATCGTCCGTCTTGCGCAGCAGCAGGCCGACGACATCCGCGATCGTGCCCAGCAGTACGAGCGCGAGACGCGTTATGCTGCCGAGGACTACGCAGAGCAGGTCTTTACGCACCTGGAGGAGAACCTCAAGAGCCTGACCGGCACCGTTACCCGTTGCCGTCAGCAGCTCAACGAGGGTGCCGCCCAACAGAATGGTCAGTGGTAATGGCTGAGTTCCCGAGCGTTACCGTCGATCTTTCCGAGCAGCTCGAGTTTCCTGGAGATTCGTATCCGCTGACCGGTAAGGTCGATGTCGCCACCTACACGGTGGGCGAGAAGGAGTACCAGCTTCAGGACGGCATCGACTACGACGTTGTCTTTACCAATGCCGGTACCGGTGTCTTGCTCACGGGCATGGTCCGCGCGCGCGCCACCGGCGAGTGCGACCGTTGCCTGGAACCTGCCTCGTTTGATATCGCCGGCGAGATCGAGGAGTTCTACCTCTTTGAGGAGCCCGAGGATCCCGAGGCCTACGAGGACGGCTACGAGCTCCTGTGTGAGGACCGCATCGTCGATCTGGGTGAGCCCATCAACGACGCGGTCGTTATGGACACGCCGTTTGTGGTGCTCTGCAAGCCCGATTGCCGTGGTCTGTGCCCCACATGCGGTTGCAATCTCAACGTCGAGCAATGCGATTGCGCCGCCCAGGCAGAGGCAGAATGGGCCGCTGCCACGGAAAATCCATTTGCAGCATTGAAGAATCTCAAGCTTGATGAGTAAAACTGTGGTAGTATCGCTACTTGCGCGTAATCGCCACACTGGATAGTTCATAAGGAAGGTCACTATGCCCGTACCTAAACAAAAGCAGGGTCGTATCCGCACTCACACCCGTCGTTCCGCCAACATGAAGATCTCGGCTGCGGCTCAGTCCACGTGCCCCCGTTGCGGCGCTGTTAAGCTTCCGCACCACGTGTGCCCCAGCTGCGGTTTCTACAAGGACCGCGAGGTTATCGTTACCGAGTAACGGTATACTCTGGATGCGATGCCGTTCCAAATGGAACCACAATGGCCGGCTCAATGAGTCGGCCATTTTTGTATAAGGAGCATGTATATGAGTAACGTTCGCGTTTGTGTAGACGTTGTGGGCGGAGACGAGAAACCTCAGGTTGTTCTCGATGGTATCGAAGCTGCGCTTGCCGCCGATCCCGATATCGAGGTCTTGGCAGCTGGCCCCGCCGAAATCGTCAATCCCTTTGCCGCTTCCCATGCACGTGTTGAGGCCCTTGAGGCGCCTGACGTTATCGCCATGGATGACGATCCCATTCGCGCCGTGATGACCAAGCGTAAGTCGTCGATCGTGCTTTCTTGCCGCGCCATTAAGAAGGGCAACGCGGATGCGTTCTTCTCCGCCGGCTCCACCGGTGCCATGACCGCCGCCGCCACCGCCTATGTGACGCCGTTTAGGTATCAGGCCGAAGGCAAGAAGCAGCCGGTGCGCCCCTGTCTGACCAATGCGCTGCCCAATCGCGCCGGCGGTCTGACGGTGCTGTGCGACATGGGTGCCAACCCCGATGTGGAGGTCGATGACATGGTGCGTTTTGCCCAGATGGGTAGCGCCTATGCCCGCGTCGTCCTGGGCATCGAGCATCCTCGCGTAGGCCTGCTTGCCAATGGCACCGAGGATGAGAAGGGCTCCAACTTTACCAAGGCCTGTTTCCCTGCTATGAAGGCCGCCGTTCCCGGCTTTGTTGGTAACTGCGAGGGCACCGACCTCACCTCAGGTAACTTCGATGTCGTCGTTGCCGATGGCATGTCGGGTAATATCGCTCTCAAAGCTACCGAGGGCGCTGCCAAGTTTTTGCTGCAGGAGCTCAAGGGCGCCTTTATGGCCTCGCTCGGCACCAAGATCGCCGCGCTGCTCATCAAAAAGCAGATGCGCGAGATTAAGGCCAAGCTCTCTGGCGACGCCAAGGGCGGCGCGATTCTTCTGGGCCTGCGCGGCGTGGTCCTGATCGGCCATGGCGCCACCTCGGTCGAGGCTGTCAAAAACGGTACGCTCGCGGCGGCCGAAGCCGTGCGCGCCGGGCTGGTCGAGAATGTCGCCAACTCTATGGACAGTATCGTTTTGTAAGAGCGAGTTAGAGCGCTGTTATGTGCTTCGCGGCGCACGTCGTGGGGTAGAATCAGAACCGTGTCTTGGTACCGCCCGGGCGGTACCATTCTTTTGGTATTCATGCACTATGAGAGGAAGCGCTATGGACCGCTCCGAAATCTTCGACAAGATCGCCGAGGTCGCTGCTGACGTTCTGGGCGTCGATGTTGCCGAAATTAGCGAGGAGACCACCTTTGACGACCTCGATGCCAACTCGCTCGAGCGCCTGCAGCTGGTTACGGCTATCGAGGACGAGTTCAACCTCGAGATCGATGACGAGACCCTGCTCTCGCTCAACTCTGTCGCCGACGCCGTCGACGCTATCGAAGCTGCCAAGGAGGCCTAAGTCTTGGCTTTATCCGAACGACTTACGCGCGCCCAGGAAATCCTGGGCCACGAGTTCAACAATAAGGTGCTGCTGCGCGCGGCCCTTACGCATCCCTCGGCAGTCGAGGGCCAGCCGGTTTCTGCCAGCTATGAGCGCCTTGAGTTCTTGGGCGATTCCATTTTGGGCGCTGTGGTCGCACGCTCCCTGTTTGAGTCCTATCCCGAGTTTGACGAGGGCAAGCTCACCCGCCTGAAGGTGTCGCTTGTCTCGGGCGCTACGCTGTCCGAGGTTTCTCACGAGCTGGGCATCGACGACATCATCATCTTTGGTGCCTCCGAGACCGGTACCGGTGCGCGCGGCCTGCATTCGGCGCTCGAGAACGTCTACGAGTCGCTCGTGGGCGCACTGTACCTGGATGCCGGCTGGGATGCCGCAGCGGAGTTTATCCATCGTACGCTTAAGCCGCATTTGGCTTCCGAGCGTGCCGAGCATCCTGCGAATCCCAAGTCGTTTTTGCAGGAGTGCGTGCAAGCCGACGGTCACGAGCCCCCGGCGTATAAGCTCGTTGGCTCCGAGGGCCCGGCGCATGCGCCCACCTTTACCGCCGTGGTGTTGATCGATGGTATTCGCCAGGGTCGCGGTTCCGGCTCCTCAAAGAAGGAAGCCGAGGGAGCCGCCGCGCTCGAAGCGCTCGACCGCATGGGTTACACCACCAACGGCGTGATTCTCAATAAGAAGCACGTGTAAGCGAGGAACCGTGTATCTCAAGTCCCTCACGCTCAAAGGGTTCAAGTCGTTTGCCGACCGCGCCCATATGACGTTTGAGCCGGGCCTGACCGTCATCGTCGGTCCCAACGGCTCGGGAAAATCGAACATCTCCGACTCGATTCTGTGGGTCCTGGGCGAGCAGAGCGCCAAGCAGCTGCGCGGCCAGGCCATGGAGGACGTTATCTTCTCGGGCTCGTCGGCTCGCAAGCCGGTGGGTGTCGCCGAGGTCACGCTGGTGCTCGATAACTCGGACCATATGCTGCCCGTCGACTTTGACGAGGTCGCCATCACCCGTCGCATGTATCGCTCGGGCGAAAGCGAGTACCTCATCAACTCGAGTCCGTGCCGCCTGATGGACATTCAGGACATCCTGCACGATTCGGGCCTGGGCAAGGATACACATTCCATCATCAGCCAGGGCAAACTCGACGCCATCTTGCAGAGCCGCCCCGAGGAGCGCCGCGCCCTTATCGAGGAGGCCGCTGGCATCTCCAAGCACAAGCGCCGCAAGGAGCGTGCGCTCAAAAAGATTAAGTCGATGGACGAGCATCTGACGCGTGCCCGCGACATCAATAAGGAAATCGCCCGTCAGCTGCGACCGCTGGAGCGTCAGGTCGATCGCGCGCGCAAGTACAAAGAGCTGTCCTCGCGCGCGAACGAGCTTACGCAGATGCTGGCTGTCGACGAGCTTCGTTCGCTGCAGTCGCAGTGGAACGACCTGGAGAGCCGCTCCAAAGAGGGCGCGGCCGAGCTTGAGCTTGCGCAGTACCGCTTGGGTGAAAAGGAGCGCGAGCTCGAGAAGCTCCAGGTCATGCTTGAGGAAAAGGGCCTGTTTGTGGGCGACCTGGGCGAGCAGCGCCGCCATATGCAAGATGTGGTCGGCCGCATTAACTCCGATATGCGCCTGCTCGAGGAAAAGGGCCACAACATGGTGTCGCGCCTGTCCGATATGCGCGGGCAGATTTCGAGCTCCGAGCATCAGCGTCGTCGCGTGGTCGAGGAGCTCGAGGACGCGCGTGCCCAGCTTGAGGAAGTGACCGGTGCGCACATGCAGGCCCAGGAGGACGTTGACGCCGCTGGTCCTGCTGCCGCTGAGCTTCACGAGCGGCGCGTTGCGCTCGACAATCAGATTTCGCAGCTCACGCGTGAGCTGCGCGATGTGCAGCGTGTGGCCGATAACGCCGCGCTCGAGCTCGCCAAGGTGAAGGACTCGCTGAGCAATGCCGAGGTCGAGGACAACATGTATGCCTCGCGCCTGGAGCAGATTGACGAGCAGCTCGAGGAGGTCATGGCCTCGCTCGAGAGCCGTCGTGACCGCGCCGAGGAGCTTGAGGGCGCTCTTGAGGAAGCGCGCCGGGCTCAGGTCGATGCGCGTGAGGCCACCGATACGGCACGCGCGGCCCTGAAGGACCTGCGTGCCCGCGAGAGCGAGGCGCGCAACAAGTTGTCCGAGGTGCGCTCGGAGCTTTCCAGCCAAAAGAAACTCGATGCCCGCATGGCCGACAGCTCGCCGCTCGTGAGCCGTCTGGTGGGTGCGCTGGGCGACGATGTCTCGGGTCGTCTGGGCGACGTGCTCGAGGCCCCGCGCGAGCTTGAGGGCCTGGTTGAGCAATTGCTCGCCGGCGATATCGATGCGCTGCTGTTTGACGATACGTCCGCGCTTGAGCGTGCCGGTCGTGCCGCTCTGGACCAGAAGAAGGCCTCGGGCGAGGCGCTGCTGGTGACGCGCGGCGTGAGCGGCTCTACCGCCGCTGAGGGCGCCTCTGGTACCCGTTTGGTTGATCGTCTGTCCGTGCGCGCAGGCTACGGTCCCGTCGTCGAGGCGCTGCTCGGCGGCTATTACGTCGTGGACGATCTTGCTGCCGCGCTTTCGGCGCCGGTCGTTGACGGCGTGACTTACGTGACCCCCGATGGCGCCCGCGTCGCCTGCGGCGGCCTGGTGCGTGTGGGCCTCGATGCCGGCGAGGCGTCGGGTGCTCTGGAGCGTAAGCGTCGCATTCGCGAGCTGGAGGGGCTTGAGCCCGATTTGGCCGCTGTGTTTGAGCATGTGTCGGATCAGGTCGTTGAGGCCAACGCTGCCGTCGAGGAGGCCCGTGCCGCCGAGGGCGATGCCGCCGGTGAGATCGCCCGTCTTGAGGGCGAGCGCCGCTCGCTGCTTTCCGAGATCGGCCGCTTGGAGCAAAGCGCCAACAATGCCGAGGTCGAGCGCGTGCGCATCTCCAAGCGCCGCGAGCAGGCCGCCGAGGCCGTTCGCGCTGCGCGCCCGTGCGTTGACGAGCTCACCCGTTCGCGCGACGAGGCCCGTGCGCAGGCAAGCGACCTGGGTCTTCAGATTGCCGAAGCCAACGACGAGCTCGATCGCGTGCGCCGTGACGACTCCGAGGCAGCCGGTAAGCTCGCCGATGCCAAGGTCCGCCTGGCTCAGACGAGCGAGCGTCTGCGTTCGCTGAAGGGCCGTGTGCCTGACCTGGAGCATCGCCTGGAGGGCATCGACCGCCGTATCCGCGGAACACGCCAGGCCTCGCGCTCGCTCGAGCTGCTGCGCCTGCGCGTCGATCCCATGCACGAGCGCTATTC
>CABRFW010000066.1 GCA_902470265.1 uncultured Collinsella sp. | reverse complement strand
TCATGCCGAAATGGCGCGAAGCACGCGGTTGACAAAACTATAGAGACACGTCCCAAATTGGCTGCTTTTGAGTTGCGGTGATATACGGACTGTTTGAGACTTCTGGCTTGTAAAACAGTCCGTATTTCACCGCAACTGATGAGGGGATGGGTTAGCGCAGCAGACCGGCTACTTCGCCGGCTAGGGTGATGGTGCCGGCTGCTACAAAGGGCTCGCCCGCGGCATCGAAGGCAGCGAGGGCCTCGGGCACGCTCTGGTATACGCCCGCGAGCTTATCGGCGTCCACCAGGGCGGCGAGTTCCTCTGCCGGCAGGGCGCGGTCGGAATCGGTCTGGGTCACAACCACGCGCGGGAAAGCCGGGATCAACACGTCGACGATGCCTGCCACGTCCTTGTCGGCCAGCGCGGCACACAGCAGCGTGGGGCGATTCTCAACGCACGGATCGATCTCGTCCAGCGCGCTCACAAAGTTCTCGCAGCTCTGAGGGTTATGGCAGGCGTCGATCAGCTTGAGCGGATCGGTCCCCAGCACGTCAAAACGACCAGGTGTGGGGCAGCCCATAAGCGAGGCATCCAGCGCATCGTGGTCGAGCTCGCGACCCAGATACCCCTCGCACAGCATAATCGCGCACGCGGCATTCTGCGGCTGATAGGACGGTTTGACCATGCTCGACGTATAGATCGCACGCGGCGTGGTGCAGCTAAACTCCACCGTATCGCCCACGTGTGCCGGAAGTTTAGTCGTCGTATGGCTCACCACGAGCGGCACAACGCCGCACTCGCGACAACGTGCATCCATCACGCGCTGAACGCTCGGCTCATGCGTTCCCTCACCCAAAACAACCAAGCGCCCGGGCTTGATAACCGCAGCCTTCTCCCCCGCAATGGCCTCGAGCGTGTCGCCCAAAATACGTGTGTGATCGAGTCCGATGCCCGTGATGGCAACGGCGACAGAATCGGTCGCACTCGTGGCGTCCCAACGTCCGCCCATGCCGACCTCGAGCACGGCAACATCCACCGCAGCCTCGGCAAACACCACAAGCGCTGCGGCCGTCAGCAGGTCAAACGGTGTGATGGAATAGGCGCGCTCCCCCGCTGCCACACGACGGGCATTCACTCGATGCCCCGCCTCAACAGCGGCCGAAACGCCACGGGCAAACGCCTCGTCGCTCACGACGCGTCCATCGACCTCCATGCGTTCGGGATAGCGAACAAGCTGCGGCGACGTATATAGCGCGGTCTTGAGCCCCTCGCCACGAAGAATGGCAGCCGAAAAACGCGTAGTCGAAGTCTTGCCATTGGTGCCGGCAACCTGAATGCAATCGAAGTACTCGTCCGGACGCCCCAGCTCATCGAGCATATCGACAACCGTCTCAAGCAAAGGACCAGCATCCCCAGAAATCCGCCCCGTATCAGCAGCCAAAGCAACAGCCTCACCAAACGAAAGCAACTTAAACGAGAAAGGAACGACATACGACCCAGAACGCTTAGCCATAACCCAAAGTCCCCCATAACAGAAAAAGAGGCCCACCAAAAAGAATGAGCCCCTCGCGTTGACAATATCAGCCTTTATCCACTTGCAGCAGAATCAAGGCCACAACCAAGTGGCCCTAACCTACCAGCTGCAAACAACCACGTAACCGCACTAGGAGCGGCCCGACGCTTTGCTCGATACAAGTTCCGCACGCAAAGGACAGCACTTAATGTGCTGTCCGTCTTGCGCAGGACTGTCCGCAGTAGCGAGTAAAGCGTCGGGACGCGCCCCCAAGTTAGACCTACGAGAAGTCAGCAACCTGAGCAGTCAGCGCCGCCAAGATCTCCTTGAGCTCAGCTGCACGGTCCCTCTTCTTCTGGACCACCGCGGGCGCGGCCTTGGCCACAAAGCCCTCGTTGGCAAGCGTCTTCTCGCAACCGGCGAGCTCCTTCTGCGCCGCGGCGATCTCCTTCTCCAGACGTGCCTTCTCGGCGGAAAGGTCGACCTTGCCCTCAAGCACCACAAAGACCTCAACGCCGCTGTCGACCACGGCAATGCTCGCGGCCGGCTTCTCGACGTCGATGCCCATGACCAGCGAGGCGGTGTTGGCCAGCGGCTCGATGGTCGAGCGCAGGCTCTCGAGCTTCTCGATGTCCTCGGCACCGGCACGCACGACCACGTCGAGCTCGGCCTTGGGGCTCAAGCGGTAACGCGAACGCGTGGCGCGGGCGGCGGAAACGACGGCGCGGCACAGCTCAAACGCGCGCTCGGCGTCCTCGTCCACGTACTTGGCGTAGTCGGCGGGCTCGGGCCACTTGGCGATCATGAGCGCCTCGGCGCGGTTCACGTTGCCCTCGGCGTCCAGGTCGAGCACGCTCGCCGGCATGTTGTCCCAGATCTCCTCGGTCACAAACGGCATAAGCGGGTGCATCAGGCGAATGGAGGTGTCGAGCACAAAGATCAGGTTGCGCTGCGCCTGCAGACGGCCCTCGCCCTTCAGGCGGGCCTTGGTGACCTCGACGTACCAGTCGCAGACCTCGTTCCAGAAGAACTGCTGCACACCGCGGGCCATGTCGCCAAAGGTGTAGTTCTCAATACCCTCGGTGACCATCTTCACGGCCTTGGCCAAGCGGCTGAACATCCAGGCGTCGGCCGGCGTCTCAACGACGGGCTCGCCGGGCGTGTAGCCCTCCATGTTTATGAGCAGGAAGCGGCTTGCGTTCCAGATCTTGGTCACAAACGACTTAGCCTGGTCGGTACGCGGGCTGTCGATAAGCTTCTTAGTCTTCTTGTCGATGTTCGCATCGAACTTGACGTCCTGATTGTTGGTGCACAGCGTGAGCAGGTTGTAGCGCATGGCATCAGCGCCGTACATAGCGATGAGGTCCATAGGGTCAACGCCATTGCCCTTGGACTTGGACATGCGGCTGCCGTCCTTGGCCAGGATCGTCGGGTAGATGACGACGTCCTTAAACGGCACCTCGTCCAGGAAGTACAGCGAGCTCATGACCATACGGGCGACCCACAGCGCGATGATGTCACGCGCGGTGACCAGCGCCGTCGTGGGGTGATGGCCCTCGAGCAGCTCCGGCTTTTGCGGCCAGCCCTGCGTGGCGAAGGTCCACAGCTGCGAGCTGAACCAGGTGTCCAGCACGTTCTCGTCCTGATGCACGTGATGGCCGCCGCACTTGGGGCACACGTCGGTGTCCTCGGTAAGGGCATCCTCCCAGCCGCAGTCCTCGCAGTAGAACACGGGAATGCGGTGGCCCCACCACAGCTGGCGGCTGATACACCAGTCCTTGAGGTTCTCCATCCAGGTGGTGTAGGTCTGCGTCCAACGCGCGGGGTGGAAGGTGACCTTGCCAGAGTTGACGGCGTCGAGCGCCGGTCCCTTGAGTTTGTCGACGGCGACGAACCACTGCTCGGACAGCCACGGCTCCAGCGCGGAGTCGCAACGGTAGCAGTGCATGACGGAGTGATCGAGGTCCTCGACGTGATCGAGCAGGTCGTGCTCCTCGAACCACTTGATGACGGCTTCGCGGCACTCGTCGCGGTTCATGCCCGTGAACTCGCCGTAGCCCTCAACGACCACCGCGTGCTCATCGAAGATATTGATTTGCGGCAGGTCGTGGGCCTGACCCATAGCGTAATCGTTGGGGTCGTGGGCCGGGGTGACCTTGACAAAGCCGGAGCCAAAGTTGGCATCGACATGCCAATCCTCAAAGATGGGGATCTCGCGGTCCACGATGGGAAGCTTGACGGTCTTGCCCACGAAGGCGGCCTTCTCGGGGTCCTTCGGGGAAACGGCGACGCCCGTGTCGCCGAGCATGGTCTCGGGGCGCGTAGTGGCGACGACGATGTAGTCCTGGCCGTTGACCGGCTCGGTCAGCGGGTAGCGCAGGTGCCACAGGTGGCCCTTCTCGTCCTTATACTCGGCCTCGTCGTCCGAGATGGCGGTGGTGCAGTTGGGGCACCAGTTGACGATGCGCTTGCCACGGTAGATCAGGCCGTCGTGGTACCAGTCGCAGAAGACCTTGCGCACGGCCTGCGCGTAGTCCTCGTCCATGGTAAAGCGCTCGTTATCAAAGTCGACGGAGCAGCCCATACGCTTGATCTGCTCGACGATGATGCCGCCGTACTCGTGGGTCCAATCCCAGCAAGCGTCGACAAACTTGTCGCGGCCGATCTCCAGGCGGCTGATGCCCTCACTCTTGAGCTTCTTGTCGACCTTGGTCTGCGTGGCGATACCGGCGTGGTCGGTACCCAGCACCCAACGCGTGGACTTGCCGCGCATGCGGGCCATACGGATGATGGCGTCCTGGATGGAGTCGTCGGTGGCGTGACCCATGTGGAGCTTGCCGGTAACGTTGGGAGGCGGAATGGTGACGGTGCAGTCGCCCACGCCCTCACGGCGCTTATAGTAGCCGCCGTCGAGCCACTTCTGCAGGATCGCCGGCTCGTTGGTCGACGGATCGTAGTTCTTGGGCATTTCTTCCATATATCTCTCCCTGTCCCGCCGGGGAGGAATGTAGGCCCGATTTTCGCTCGGTCAGGTCCTGGGCTCGCTCGAAGACCACATTAAGTGGTCTTCGGCTCGTGCGGAATCTACGAAAATCGGGCCTACATTCCTCCCCTTAGGTATCGATTACTTCAGTCTGTAATGACTTCGCTGAGGCTTAAACAAACACACAGAATAGCACAGGTAGTTGGGGTTATTGCGCATATATAAAATAGCCTCCGACCGCGGGTGGTCGGAGGCTATTAGCAAACACGTTTTTGACTGGTTTACCCATAGATGCGTTGGGGCTGTTCTTTGCCCTTTACGGAGGCTTCGGTCACGATGACCTTAGTGACGCCCTCCTCGCTGGGGAGGTCGAACATCGTCTGCTGCAGCACGTCCTCGCAGATGGAGCGCAGGCCGCGGGCGCCGGTCTTGCGGGCGAGCGCCATGCGGGCGATCTCGTGCAGGGCGGCGTCCTCAAACTCAAGCTCAACGTCCTCGAGCTGGAACATCTTGCGGTACTGACGCACCACGGCGTTCTTGGGCTCGGTCAGGATCGACACCAGGTCGTCCTCGTCGAGCGCCTGCGTCTGGGTGACGACAGGCGTACGTCCCACAAACTCGGGGATCATGCCAAAGGCGTTGAGGTCCTGCGGGAGCACCTGGCGCAGCAGGTCGTTCTCGTCGACCGAGGTGGGGCCGGCGATCTCAGAGTTAAAGCCCACACCCTTGTTGCCCACGCGATCGGCGATGATCTTGTCCAGACCCACAAAGGCACCACCGCAGATGAACAGGATGTTGGTCGTGTCGATCTGCAACAGCTCCTGCTGGGGATGCTTACGGCCGCCGGTGGGCGGAACGCTGGCCACCGTGCCCTCAAGAATCTTAAGCAGTGCCTGCTGAACGCCCTCGCCCGAAACATCGCGGGTAATGGAGAGGTTCTCGGCCTTGCGGGCGATCTTGTCGATCTCGTCCACGTAGATAATGCCCACCTGAGCGCGCTCAATGTCACCATCGGCAGCATTGATGAGCTTAAGCAGGATGTTCTCCACGTCCTCGCCCACATAGCCGGCCTCGGTGAGCGCGGTGGCATCGGCGATGGCAAACGGCACCTCGAGGATGCGCGCAAGCGTCTGGGCGAGCAGGGTCTTACCGGTACCGGTGGGACCGAGCAACAGGATGTTGGACTTGGCGAGCTCTACCTCGTCCATATCATTGTCGAGCTGCGAGTCCAAGCCGTCGTCAAAGGCAGACACCGCGGCGCCGCCCTCGATCACGCGGCGATAGTGGTTGTACACGGCCACCGACATGGCGCGCTTGGCGTCCTCCTGACCCATAACATAGGCCGAAAGCTCGTCATAGATCTCGTGCGGCGTCGGCACGTGCGTGATGACCTGGCGGTCGTCCTCAAGCTCAAAGCCCTCGGTCTCGGGGTCCACGGCGGGCTGCGATGCTGCCTGGCCGTGGTCGTTGAGGAAGCCCGGCAGCTTGCCGTTGCGGGCGGCGTCCATAAAGTCCGAAGCCAGCGACTCCTCAAGGATCTCGGAGCAGGCGGCGACGCACTCGTCACAGATAAAGATGTTGGTCGGGCCCTTTACGAGGCGACGGACCTGGCCCTGCTCTTTTCCGCAGAAGGAGCAGCGGATGGGGTTGCCGTTCTCGTCAAAGTTGTCCTGCATGTTACCTGCCATCCTAGGCGTCCTTCGCGGCGAGATCGCGCGAGGTGACGATACGGTCGATCAGGCCGTAGTCGAGGGCCTCGGCGGCGGTCAGGTAGTTGTCGCGCTCGGTATCGGCCTGAACCTTCTCGATCGGCTGGCCCGAGGCGTCGGACAGGATCTGGTTGAGCTCGCGACGGGTCTTCTTGATCTCCTCGGCCACGATCTCGATCTCGGTCTGCTGGCCCTGAGCACCGCCGCTGGGCTGGTGAATCATGACCTTGGAGTGCGGCAGGCAGAAGCGCTTGCCCTTGGCGCCGGCCGAAAGCAGCACGGCGGCCATGGACGCGGCCATACCGACGCAGATGGTGGAGACCTGCGGCTTGATGAAGTTCATGGTGTCCAGAATCGCCAGGCCGGAGTAGACCTCGCCGCCGGGCGAATTGATGTAGAGCGAGATATCCTTCTCGGCATCCTGGCTCTCAAGATGCAACAGCTGGGCAACGACCAGGTTGGCGCTGACGGAGTTGATCTCCTCGCCCAAGAAGATGATGCGGTCGTTGAGCAGGCGCGAATAGATATCGTAGCTGCGCTCGCCGCGCGGCGTCTGCTCGATAACGTATGGCACGAGGGCGGAATCGAACTTAGCGATCATACGCATCTCCATTTCTCTCTTGCGGACCAAATTGGTTCTAGATAAACGTACGGTGCCCGCATGCTATGCATTGGCTGGCACCGTACGAAGCAACCGGATAACCGGTGTATAACTTTACCCCATCACGGGCGCACGCATGCGCTCGCGGGCAAGGTGGCGAGAATTACTCGGCGTCCTTGGCGGTCTCGTCGACCTCGGTCACCTTGGCGTTCTCGACCAGGTGGTCGACGGCCTTGGAGCGACGGATGGACTCGCGGACGGCAGGCATGCGGCCATCGGCGATGAACTCGGCCTTGGAAGCCTCGACGTCCTTGACGCCGGCCTTCTCGAACTCGGCGTTGATGTCGTCCTCGGTGACCTCGATCTTGAGCTCGCGGGCGAGGGCGTCGAGAGCCAGGGACTCACGGGCAACGTCGTTGGCCTGCTTGTGCAGGTCGCCGATGAACTGCTCCATGGTCAGACCGGAAGCGGGCAGCCAGGTGTCCAGGGTCATGCCGCGGGCAGCGAGGTTGGACAGGAAGTTCTGGCCAAGCTCCTCAAAGACGGACTGCTCGTAGTCGGCGTCCATCTCGTCGAGCTGCAGACGCTCGGCGAGAGCGGAGACGCAACGGTTCTCCTTCTCGGCCGGGAGGCGGGAAGCCTTGTCCTGCTCGATCTCAATCTTGATGGCGTCGCGCATGGCGTCGATGCTGTCGAAGCCAAAGTCGGACTTGACGAGCTCGTCGGTGAGCTCGGGGGTGTTACGGACCTTGATGCCCTTGACGGTGACCTCGACGGTGTGGGTCTCGGCCTCTTCGCCCTCCTCGACCTCGTCGGTCCAGGTGACGGTCTTGACGTCGTCAACGTTGGCACCGATCAGGGCCTCGTTGAACTCCTTGGGGTTGCTGTCGCTACCGGCGATGAGCATGCGGCCCTCGGCGGCAAAGTTGTCGGCGTTCTCGACGGCCTTGAGGTCGACGGTAACGTAGTCCTCGGCCTCGACGGCGCGGCCCTCGACGTCCTCGAAGGTGGCACGGTAGTTGAGGAGCATCTCGACCTGGTTGTTGATCTCGGACTCGGTGACCTCCGCGGGAGGCATCTCGATCTCAACGGCGTCGAAGGAAGAGAGCTCAGCGGCAGGACGGAGGGAGAACTC
>CABRFW010000065.1 GCA_902470265.1 uncultured Collinsella sp. | reverse complement strand
TTGTGTGTCTGGCGGATAAATGGTGTGCTCTGCGCGAGACGATCGCCGGCCGCCTGCCGCGCAAGGACGAGACAGACGATAGCGTGAGTAAAGAATCAAGCGAGAAGAGGAGAGGGTAGACGGTGGGGACCGCGATCGACATGGCATTTGACGGCGCGACGCTTGCCGCCTGCCCACTCTCGGCACTGGTGCTCTCGTTTGCCTTTTACGGGTTTTGCGGTTGGGCATGGGAGTCGACAGTATGCGCCATGCTCAATCACGGACGATTTGCCAACAGTGGCTTTTTGCTGGGGCCGTGTTGTCCTATCTATGGTGTGGGCGGCATTGCCTGCTGGCTGCTGTTGCGCGGGATTCCGGATGCCCCGAGCCAGTTTGTCGCCGCGGCGCTTGTATGCAGCGTGATTGAGTACAGCGTAGGCGTGCTGCTGGAAAAAACAACAGGCGCTCGCTTTTGGGACTATTCGCACCTGCCGTTTAACCTGCACGGACGCATCTGTCTGTACTGGGCATGCGCGTTTGGCTTGGGTGCGCTGTGCATTTGCCGTTTAGTGGAGCCGGCATTGCTGGGACTGCTTGGCCATCTGCCGGTTCTGATTGTGCGGCTGTCCGCCTTTATCGTCGCGGTCGCGATGATGGTCGACGCGGTGTGCTCTTTGGCCAGCTGGCGCCGCCTGTCCGATCAGCTGGAGCGTGTGCGCGCCGACCTTGCCGACCGCATCAATGAGTCTCTTGCCGATGCGTCCGACTCCATGCTCGAACGTATTCCCGATTCGGCGATCGACTCGGTGGCACAGACGCATATCCGCAGCCGCGCCGTTAACGCGTGGCTGGCGGAGCTGGGCGACGCGACGCTCGATGCCCTGCGCGAGAAGGCTTCGATGCCGACGTTTACCGCGGATGGTGCTCGCGGCCTGGCGCTCGCTGCCCGCCGCGTGGCCGATGCCGCGCCGAGCATGCCGCGTCCGTCGCTCAGTCGTCGCCTTGCCGGCAAGCGCATAAGCCGTCCGGTGCCGAGTGTGTCACTCAGCCGCCGCGACCTGCGCTTCTTCAATGCTTTCCCGCGCTTGCGTATCAACCGCTACGAGGGCGTCATCCGAGCTACCGACCTCCGCGACCGAGCCCGCGAGCTGTTCCGCCACTAGCCGGGACGGGCGCGCTCACGGCTTCCTTGCTCGCGTATTTCCCGTTGGTTTCGCGCCCGTTGCCGCGCCGTTTCCAAGATTGCGGCACCGTTTCCATTCGACAACGCAGCGTTTAACAACGCCGTATCTGGTCTACACCAGTTGCCCCTCGGCCGCATTATGGGCGCCGACAACGTTCATGCGATCAAGGGGGAGCGAATGTACGATACGGGATCGACAACGTTTATGCTCATCTGCACCATGCTCGTGTTTTTAATGACACCGGGTCTGGCGTTTTTCTATGGCGGCCTGTCCAGGCGCAAAAATGTCATCAACACCATGCTCATGTGCTTTGGCGCCATTGGTCTGGTTGGTGTGCTGTGGATTGTTGCCGGCTGGTCGCTGGCCTACGGCGGTGACGGTTCCAGCCCGTTTATTGGAGGCCTTGACCAGCTGCTGTGCCTGCCGGTGCTCGGCCAGGTGCTGCAAGCGGCCGAGGGCACCGCGTCGGACGGCGCCGTCTACCCGGAGATTATCAACATCGCCTTCCAGATGGCGTTTGCCATGATCACGGCCGCTATCGTCACGGGTAGCCTGGCAGGTCGCGTTAAGTTTGGCGCTATGGCGGCCTTTCTGGGCATTTGGCTGCTCGTGGTCTATGCGCCGCTCGCCCACATGGTCTGGGGCGGCGAGGGCTCCTTTATCGGCGACATCATCGGCGCACTCGACTTTGCCGGCGGCGACGTGGTACACATTTCGTCCGGTCTTACCGGCCTGATCCTCTGCTTAATGCTCGGCCGTCGTCGCGGCTTTGGCATGGTGAGCTATCGCCCGCATAACGTGCCGTTTGTGGCGTTGGGCGCCGGCCTGCTTTGGTTTGGCTGGTTTGGCTTTAACGGCGGCAGCGAGTTCAAGGCCGACGCCGTGGCGGCACTCGCCATCCTCAACACCGTGACGGCCAGCGCGGCGGGTATGGTCTCGTGGCTTGCCGTCGAGCGCATGTATACCGGCCGCCCCACGCTGGTGGGTGCCAGCACCGGTTTGGTTGCGGGCCTTGTGGTGGTCACGCCCGGCGCGGGCTTTGTCGAGCCGTGGGCGGCGCTGGTCATGGGCCTGATCGTATCGCCTGTCTGCTACCTGGCCATCAGCCATCTCAAGACCAAGTTTGGCTACGACGATGCGCTCGACACGTTCGGTTGCCACGGTATCGGCGGCATCTTGGGCGGCGTGCTCACGGGCCTGTTCTGCGTGCCGGAGCTTTCGTGGACCGGTAAGGGCGGCCTGTTCTACACGGGCGACGTGTCGCTGCTCATCTCGCAGATCTTGGGCATTGTGGTGACGGTCGTCATTGTGCTGGTGCTCGATTTGGTGATCGCCGCGGTGGCCAAGATGCTGTTCCACGGCAGCCTGCGTGTGGACGAGGCCGACGAGGCGCTGGGCTTGGATGCGAGTCAGCACGGCGAGAGCGCGTATCCCTCGTTCTCCGGACTCGATTAGCAGCACGGCTTTCCCAGGCACCCGACCTTGCCCCTCAAACCGTCGCTTGCGTACCGAAGTACGCAGCGCTCCTCTTTCGGGGCAATCTCGGGCACCTGGAAAACCCGTGCCATGTGAAGGACAATCAATTTCTTTTATTAAAGAGAGGAATTCACTATGAAGAAGATTACGGCAATCGTTCGTGCCGAGAAGCTTGAGGTTCTTAAAGACGCGCTGTTTGCTGCCGATGTTCGCGGCATGACGATTGATCAGGTGCAGGGCTGCGGCGCGCAGCATGGCTGGAAGGAATATGTGCGCGGCAACGAACTGCTCGTCAACACGATTCCTAAGGTACAGTTCACCCTCATTTGCGCCGACGAGCATGTCGACGGCATTGTCGACATCATCTGCAACGCCGCTCGCACCGGTGCCGTTGGAGACGGCAAGATTTGGGTCGAACCGGTCGAGGAAGTTATCCGCATCCGTACCGGCGAACACGGCCCCGCCGCGGTGTAGAACCGACCGTTTGCCATCCGCAACGTTAAAATATCGCAGTGAGGCATAAGGCTTGCGTTGCGGATGGGCGGATTATGGGTCGCAATAAATATCCCGAAGAGACGGTCGCGAAGATTCTAGACGCGGCGCTGGAGCTATTCTGCGCACAGGGTTATGAGGGAACGAGCATCCAGGATATCGTTGACCGTCTCGATGGCATGACCAAGGGCGCTATCTATCATCACTTCAAGAGCAAAGAAGAGATTTTCAACGCCGCGTTTGATCGAGCGATGGCTCCGATTGTTGAACGCCGCCGCGCGACGCTCGGTGCTGGCAATATGACGGGCGCCCAAAAGCTCAAGCGACTTTATGCGCCTGAGTCTGTCGTACCACAAATTGAGCTTTGGGCGCGCATACATCCTGCGGCGGATCCGGTAAAGAGTTCGCGTCTGCTGGCGATGCAGTATCAGAGTTCGTTTGACGAGTCGGCCGATGGATATCTCTTGCCGGTAATCGAGGAAGGCGTCGCCGACGGCTCCATTGCGTGCGAATGCCCGCGCGAAGCAGCAGAGGCCGTATCGTTGCTAGCGAATCTTTGGCTGCTGCCATTGTTCCGTCCGCTCGAGCCCAAGGAGCGAATGGTCGCTCGCGCGCAATGTTTGACGCAGATGGCGGCCGCAGTGGGTCTCGATTTGGGGGAAGAAGTGCTTCAAACAACGTGCCAAATTTGGGACGTTTGGAACCGTGTCGGGTGGTAATATACATACTAACGGTATATATATTGATGTAAGAGGGTGGCTACGGTCGCCCTTTTCGAGCCGTTAAATACATACCAATAGTATGTATAGGAGGCAAAGCTCTATGGACGGGATGAGAGACTTCGATGCCGTATCAGCATCAAAGACAGCGCTGCCTATAAGACTCGTCGGTCTTCTCGTTGCGCAGCTGTGCGTGTATTCGACGTTGTCGGCGCTGTGCTTTGCGTGCCCGCTTTACTTGCTCGACCGCAGTGGTTCGTCAACGCTATATGGTGCCGTCGCGGCTATAGCGTTTATACCGGGCGTGCTTGCGACTCCGGCTGGCGGAGTATTAGCTGATCGAGAGGGGCATCGCGGCGTTCTAGCAGCTCTCGGTATTGCTTTAATGGTTGCAGCGATGCTATTTGTTCCCATGAAGTGCTCGTTGCCCCTTGCGGCTGTTGTGGCGGTGATGCTGTGCGTCCAATACGCCGTTCAATCTATTCTGAAGCCGATACTTCAAATTGAGACGCTGCACATGGTCGGCAAGGAAAAGGTCGAGCGGGCCACCGCGTTAGTGTCGCAGACGACCATGGCGAGCAATATTCTAGGTCCCGTGGTTGGAACAGCCGTCTACGGATGCTTTGGAATCGACGTCCTTTGCGCGATCGCGGCGGTGGCGTTTGCAATGTCGACGCTGCTGTTTTGGGCCACACTCAAACAAAATGTCCCCTCTGAAATGACGGGGGATAGCTCGACTCGTATGGCATGTCAAAGCGATTTTATGTCAGCGATTCGGTGCCTGCTCCAAAACACCTCGTTGCTCGCCGTGATTTTGCTTGCGGCTGTTTTGAATCTTGCGTTGGTTGGGTTAACGATTGGTGCACCCGTTATTGTTACCAGGCATCTCGGCATGCAATCTTCCTGCATTGGGATTATTGAGGCAGCTATGGGGCTGGGCGGTCTTGCAGGCGGCGGTTTGGTCGGTATTAGGCCGAATCGTTTTTCCTTCAATGACATATGTCGATACGTTGCGATGATCTGTTTTGGAGTCGTGCCGATTACTGTCACGCTGCTGAGCGGCGCTGGCCAAATTGTGTTTGCTGCGCTTGCGGTCGGTTCGGCATGGGTCATGGTGTGGGCGAGTATTGCGTCGGTCGAAATCGTTGCATTCGTTCAGCGGGCGGCGCCGGCGGAACTCTGCGGAAAGGTGCTTTCGGTCGTATATATGGCTCTTTCCTGCGCAACGCCTATTGGCCAATTGACATACGGATTTGCATATGATCGATGGGCGCCGGCGGCTGTGTTCGTAGCTATGCTGGTGGTACTGGTGCTGACGACGGTGCTGTTTTATCGCTTGAAAAGTCGCTCACCACAAACAATGTGACGTTCGCAGTGCAGCGGTTTAACAGAAACGATTGCTGCGGCGTGGAACGCCCATACGAGAACGAGCCTCTCCTTCGCCTACAATATCGTGCAGACGAAGGAAAGGCATGCCCATGATCAAGATGTTTGCGAGCGACTTAGACGGAACGCTGCTCAACGCCCTGCACGAGGCAGATGGGACCATCCGCCATGCCATTCGCGAGCTGACCGAGGCTGGCTTGCATGTGGTTCCCGCGACCGGGCGCTCGACGCTGCCGATTGGTGAGCATGGCTTTACGGGCCTGGCGCTTGACGCCTGCTGCTCCAATGGATCAATCGTGCGCGACAGCCATGGCGAGGTGCTCAAGACCTGGACCATCGACCCACAGATCACCGAGGAGCTGCTCAAGGAGTTTCCGGATATTTGCTTCGACTGCTCCACGCCCGATGGCATGTTCTCGAGCGGCTCGTTCGAGATGCATCAGGCGGGCTTTAAAAAGGACAGTCCTATCAAGCGCATCGTGATGCGCGGCATGCGTGCGCGTGGCGGCTATCACGAGGAGCAGTATTTCGACCAGTCGATCGGCGACATCTTGCGCCACGATGTGTGCAAGATCAACTGCCGCGTGACCTCGCCCGAGCTGGAGCGCGACCTAAAGGCGTATTTGGCCGAGCGCTCGGACCGCGTGGTCAACGCACCGTTCGATCCGGTGATGTTCGAGATCACGGACGTGGCGTGCAACAAGGGCGAGAGCGTGGCCTGGCTGGCGGGCTACTACGGTATTGCCGAGGACGAGGTCGCGGTCTATGGCGATGGCGGCAACGATATCGCCATGCTCAAGCGTTTCCGTCACAGCTACGCGACCAAAAACGCTAGCGATGCAGCTAAAGCCGCCGCGAGCGCAACTATCGGCAGCTGCATGATCCACGCCGTCCCCAAACACATGCTCGCCACCATGCACAAGCAAAACTCCCGCACCATCATCGAATAATGTGACAAAGGGACAGCTCTTTTGTCACAGGGGTCTGTGTGCTTGGAATACGAACATATATTCGTATATATAACTAGGCTCTGGTAGAATCGGTATCGTTGACGGCAGTTCCATGTGCCGGGCAGCGCCCTCCATCTGATGGGAGGTGATGCCCATGACCGATCTGATTGATTTCGTGAGACTTCTGACCGCTTTGGTCTCGTTCTTCACGGCGCTTGTCGGCCTTTCCGAGGCACTCAAGCAGCGTTCGAAGCGCAACAGAAGGGGTCGCCGCCGCTAAGGCATTGACCCCCTAATGCAAACAACGGCGCTGCCCAGCTAGCTACAACTTGGGCTGCCGTCGACACTATTCTACCCACGAATGACTTTTTGGACAATCGGTACTGCCGCTTCAAAAGCCAGGCACAACTGGCACAACCTAGGCGGTCGCTGAATGTGACATGGGAACTGTCCCTTCGCCACATCCCAAATATTGCCTTTACGTGTTGATACACACGGTGTGCAATAATACTCGCACTGTGCAATAGCGCACAGGCTGAGTAACAAGGAGGACGCTTGTCCCAGCTCGAGAAATGCGATCGCCGGTCCCTTCGCTCGCAGCGTGCCCTTCGCCAGGCACTTGCCAGCGAGCTTGCCGAAAGCGGCGACCTTTCGCGCATTAATGTCGCGTCGCTCACCGAGCGCGCTGGCCTTACGCGCCGTACGTTCTATTCGCACTACCGCGATATCCCCGACTTTATCAATCAAATCGAGGATGGCTTGCTGACCGAGATCCGTGAGCGTATTGAGCTCATCACCGCAGCTCAGCTGCCCGATCTCTATCACAACATCGATGAGCTCGAGCCGGCGCCCGGTTCGGTTGAGCTGCTGCGTTATCTTGCGGCCAACCGCGACTTAATCGGTGCGCTGCTGGGTCCGGGCGGCGACCAGGCCTTCATTAAAAGGATCATCGACACCGCGCGTGAGGCTGTGGTGCCGCGTGCGCAGACGGGCATTTTGGGCCTGGCGCTGGGCACGTTCTTTGACTACTACGTCACCTACGTCGTGAGTGCCGAGGTCGGCATGATTCAGCGCTGGTTTGAGCGTGACCTTTCCGAATCGCCCGAGACCATGGCGCGCATCATGACGGTTATCGCCTTTGTGCGCCCTGGTGACCTGTATGGCCAACCCATCGATATCAACGTGCCGGAATACGGCATGAAGCTATTGAACTTGCAGCTCGAGGATGCGGCCGACACCGTCGCAACCGTCGAGTCCAACGACTAAGAGGAGAGACAGATGAGCAAACTCGTCGAGGGTATCAAGGACCGCATGGTCGCTGCCGCACGCGAGGCCGCGCCCGCCGTGGTGGACGCCGCGCAGAAGGCCGCGACCGCGGCTGTCGAGAAGGTCGCCGAGGCAGTTGCCGAGGCCAAGAACGCGGCAGGGGAGGCGTCCGTCACCAGCGAGCCCGCCACCGCCGCTGAGCCCGTAGCCGCCGCCCACGCCCCCGAAGGCGCGATCTTCAACCCCGAGAACGCTCGCGGCAACCTGCACTTGGGCATCGATGTGGGCTCCACCACCGTCAAGCTTGCCGTGCTCAATGACGACAACCAGATCGTGTACGCCAAGTACCAACGCCACCACACCGACGTCCGCGCTTGTGCCCGCGACCTGTTCGAGGGCGCTGCGACCGTGCTGCCGACGGCCCAGATGACCTGCGCCATCACCGGCTCGGGCGGCCTGCTGCTGTCCCAGTGGCTCGACCTG
>CABRFW010000064.1 GCA_902470265.1 uncultured Collinsella sp. | reverse complement strand
GCCGCCGTGCCTGGTCGTGGCGTTACGGCGCGCGAGGGGCAAAACGCCATTGCCGCCGGCAATATGCGCCTGATGAACGAGCTGGGCGTTACCGTGCCCGCGGGTCTTGCCGAACAGCTCGCCGCCGAGGGCAAGACACCGCTGTTCTTTGCCAAGAACAGCGAGCTTGTCGGTACCATCGCCGTGGCGGATGAGGTCAAAGAGACGAGCGCCGAGGCCATCGCCGCACTGCGCTCGCTTGGCGTCGACGTGCGCATGCTCACCGGCGACAACCGCGTGACGGCCGAGGCCATCGCCCGCCGCGTGGGGCTGAGCAGCGAACAGGTCATCGCCGACGTCCTCCCTGCCGACAAGGAGCGCCACGTCCGCGAGCTGCAGGATGTGGGCGGCAAGGTCGCCATGGTAGGCGACGGCATCAACGACTCCCCCGCCCTGGCGCGCGCCGACGTGGGCCTTGCTATCGGCACCGGCGCCGACATCGCCAAGGAGGGCGCCGACGTGGTTCTCATGCGCAGCGACCTCATGGACGTCGCCCGCGCCATCGAGCTTTCGCGCGCCACGATCCGCAACATCAAGCAGGACCTGTTCTGGGCACTGTTCTACAACGGCATCGGCATTCCGCTGGCGGCGGGCGTGTTCTTCCCGCTCACCGGATGGCAGCTCTCGCCGATGTTTGGCGCCGCGGCCATGAGCCTGTCGAGTGTCTGCGTCGTAAGCAATGCGCTGCGCTTAAAATCCTTTAAGCCAAAAGTGGCAAAATAAGCTCACCATTAAGTCCATTTAGAACGGGTTTTCCAGGTGCCCGAGATTGACCTGAAAGAGGAGCGACGCGTACTTTGGTACGCGAGCGACGGCTTGAAGGTCAAGGTCGGGTGCCTGGGAAAGCCGACACAACAGGGAGGAATACCCATGCGATACACAATCAAGACTTCCGGCCTCATGTGCGGCCACTGCGACGCTACTGTCGAGACCGCGCTGCTCAACGTGGCCGGCGTGACCGACGCCGATGCCGATCACGAGACCCAGACCGTCCAGGTGGAGTGCGCCGACACCGTGACCGCCGAGCAGCTCGCCGCCGCCGTCGAGGGCGCCGGCGAGAAGTTCCACGCCCTGTCCGTGACCGCCGCGTAGCAGCTGCGCACCAACAGACACCGCTGCCCAACCAGCCCCTCAGAAGTTGCGGTGAAATACGGACTGTTGAGCCGCCCTAGGCCTTTAAACAGTCCGTATTTCACCGCAACTGACGAGGGCATCCGGAAGATCGACCAGAAACGAGGACCCGCCATGATGGCAGACCATAAATCGGTGACCCGCATGCTCAAGACGGCACGCGGCCAGATCGACGGCATCCTGCGGATGGTGGAGGAGGACCGTTACTGCGTCGACATCTCCACGCAGCTCATGGCAACGCAGGCGCTCATCGCCCGCATCAACGCCGATGTGTTGAAGGCACACATCGAGGGCTGCGTCGCCTCGGCCATCGAATCGGGCGACGAGGAGCTCAAAGCCGCCAAGCTCGCCGAGATAGAGCGCGTCGTCGACAAGCTCGCCAAGTAATTGGTGTAAGGGGGACAGGTACGTTTGCACCACCTTGGTGCAGATTAACCTGTCCCCAATGCACCAAAAGGGGTATAAAGGCGTGCAGCATATCGAACGAAAGGCAATTCGCATGAATGACTTTATGAAGGGCCGCAATGGCGCTGACGAACTCACCATCGTGATGGGCTTCGCAGGCATTATCATCGCCATGATCGGATCGATAGCCCGCATCCAGTGGCTCAGCTGGATTGCCATCGCCGTAATCGTGATTGGCGTGCTGCGCGGCCTGTCCAAAAATATCGACGCACGTCGCAAGGAGAACGAGGCCTTTGTCGCCACGACCGCCAATGTTCCCGGCTTGGGCAAGTTCGTCGCCAGCTTGGGCGGCGGAGCTGCAGCGGCCAACGCCTCGCGCGCAGCCGGTACTAGCAAGGAAGACTTTGAACGTGCCAAGCGCACAGCCAAGAAGATGTGGAAGGGCCGCAAGACCACGGCCTATCTCAAGTGCCCCAACTGCGGCCAGATGCTCTCCGTCCCCAAGGGCAAGGGCAAGATCCGCGTCACCTGCCCCAAGTGCCACGCCAAGATGGAGACGCGCTCCTAGCCGCCATACCATGGGACAAATAAAAGCCGAGGCCTCGCACTGAGACCTCGGCATTTTTGATTATGACAAAGGGATTGCCCCTTTGTCACACCTATGCCACGCCGTCGCGGGCGAGCTCCTCGGCCAGTGCCTCGGACGGCATGGCCATAATCGTGTCGAGCTCGGCGTCCACCTCGGGAATACGCTTCACCTTGAGTTTGCGCACCAGATCACCACGGCACATCACGTACGCCGGCTCACGCAGTGCGCACAGGTCATCGAGCGGGTTCTTGCGCGTCACCAGGATATCGGCGGCCTTGCCGCACTCGATTGTGCCAGTCTCGCCGCCCAGCCCCAGCAGCCCGGCATTGACCTGCGTGGCCGTATGCAGCGCGAAGGCGTTACTCACACCCACGTACTTGGCAAAATAGGCCACCTCACGCCACATGTCGTACTGCGTCACGAACGGGCAGCTCGAGTCCGTGCCAAGGCCCACCTTAACGCCAGCTTCCAGTGCGGCACGGGCGCTCTCGATGATGCCCGAGCACACGATGTCGCCGTTCTTCTTTTGTGTATCGGTCGAATGGGTCTTTTCCGGGTCGAGCAATACAAACGGCAGCGCCGGGCTGATAGTGCAGGTAACGCAGGGCGCACGCCCCTCGAGCTGCGTGCCCGCGGCGCCACGGTACAGCTCCAGAATCTCGGACGTCAACGGAGCGCCGTGCTCAATCGTGTCAACGCCGGCCTCAAGCGCAACCTTCACACCCTCGGTACTCTCGACATGGGCCATGACCGGAAGGCCCATATCGTGCGCCGCCTTGCACGCCGCCGCGGCAACCTCCACCGGCATACGCAGCACGCCCGGCTCGCCCACCTCGGTCGCATCGAACACACCGCCCGTTACGAACAGCTTAATGACGTCGGCACCGCGCGCATACAGGTCGCGCACCTGTTCGGCTGCCTCGGCGGGACTGTTTGCCACCTGGGCGAACAAGCCCGCACCATGGCCGCCCGGCACCGTGACGCCCGTTCCCGGCGCCACCAGGCGAGGACCTTGATACTTGCCGGCGTCGATGGCATTACGAACGGCGATGTCGGCAAACAGTGGGTCGCCCGCGCCGCGCACCGTGGTCACGCCGCTTGCCAGTTGTTGTTGGGCGCTGCCCTTAAGAATATGGCGCACGATGGCGCGCCCCACGGGATTATCGAGCTTCTTCATCAGCGCGCCGGCATCGCCCGCCGAAACCGGCTTGCCCGAACCGCACAGATGCACATGCATATTGATGAGACCGGGCATGAGATACGCACCTGCCAGGTCGATGACCTCGGCACCTGCAGGTGCCTGCGCCACAGCACTCGGCCCCATCCACGTGATGACACCGCGCTCAACAGTCACGGCCATATCGGGTTGCGGCTCCATATGCTCCGAACCATCCAGGACGGTCGCATTGATAAACAACGTGGAACGATCGGCAGACGCCATATCGAGCTCCTCCCCCTCAGAAAACTTGAACATCTGTCCATTATTATCCAGTGTAGCCCGATTGCCACAGACATATCGGTTAACGGAGGGAAGAGGGGATGTGGGGGACGGAATACGTTGCAGTCCCACCCCACCGACAACAGGGAAATGTCTCGATCTGTAACAGGTACAGGGTTATTGGGCCCCCTGATGTTACAGATCGAGACAAAACCTCTCAGCGCCCATACCACTGACGTCTCCACTCCTCAGCCAAATCGGGCCGTCGCGGAATACCCGCCAACCTCATCTTCTCAACCAGCTTCCCCGGATTCTTGAGCTCATCAAACGTAAACCGAAGCACCTTGTGCCCGAGCATTGTCAGATGGGACTCCCGTTGACGTTCTGCCACGAATGGGTCGACCGACCCCCGATCCCCACCATCCTGCAGGGTATACTTTCCCTTCCCGTCGAGCTCGCCGATGACACACGTCCCGTTCTCGAGCCGCCAAAAATAGTCGACGCGAAACACCTGGCTCGAATCGAGCGGGTCGCGAAACTCCACCTGCAGCTCCGGAACTGGAAAGCCGTACGCAATAAAGAACGCTCGGAACCGAGACTTGCCGCCGTTTTCGGACAGCCCGTCCGCATACGACGCAATCACCTGTGCCCTGCGATACCCTCGCCTGCCCTCGCAATCGGCACGGAGGCGCTCGCACAAATCCCAACGTGATACGCCTTTCGCCCGCAGTGCAGAATCGGCAATCGCCAACCCGTAGGAGAACGGCGCACGCAGTAAGCAATCCTCCACCGTGCGCCAAAACGACGTCACCCGCACGCCATCAACACGCTCGAGCGCGCCCGCCATCTGCGGACGCAACAACCTGCACCCGCCGCTCAACGTCACCGAACAACCCGTCTTAACAAGAAAGCGCGGCCCGAGCAGATCATTCGGCACCTCCAGACCCCACAAAAGCGCCGCGTCATAGCCCCAAAACGCCCAATCGGGATGAAATTCCGCAAGCCCTTTGATAGTCCTCAGCGCTCGCTCCGCCGGCGTCAATGCATCCCAATCATGCTGAAAACAGAACAGGTACGGCTCGGGCTCCGCGATATCGTCGGTTCCAACATGGCGTCGCAGCCACATGAGCTCGGTATTGTCATGCGTTGCGAGCAGCGCACCTTGCTTGGCCGTCTCCGTGAGCCGCGCGAGCATTCTATTCCGCGCCAACGTGTTGCGAGTCGCATGTTTGTGTTTGAGAACGGTATTAGGCACTTTCATCACCGCCACGTCAGACAAATGGGCCATCGTCACCGTTGCCTCCGCTGACAAATGTCTTGATCTGTAACAGGAAGACAGTCTTTGAGCCTCTAGTTGTTACAGATTTAGATTGTTCGGCACCGCGTCCAGCCTTTGTCTCAATCTGTAACAGGCAGGTCGAATTTGGGCCTGTAGATGTTACAGATTGAGACATTCCCCCAACCAGGTGCCAAACGTCTCGGTCTGTAACAGTTAGACGTTCTCCAGACCCCCAAACGTTACAGATTTAGACAAACCAGCGGCGCCCAAGCGTTCGTCTCGATCTGTAACAGGTAGACCGGTTTTTTGTCCCTAGACGTTACAGACCGAGACATAACGGCAGAAGGCAAGGCAGGCGACGCCAGCCACACCCCCTACTCCCACTCCTGCTCGTAGATGTTGAGCGACTTCACGTACCGCCCCTGGGCGCCCATGATGTCGCGGACCAGGCGCAAAAAGAAGCTGATGCACGAGGTGTCAAAGCCATCCTGCAGGTCCTCCGGATGCACCGCACCCGGCCCATCGACTGCTGTGTCACTCAGGCGCGCGATGTCGTACAGATAGAGCTGTCCCGCCGTCAGCCAGACATCGTCGACGCAAGCGAGGCGCACCGCAATCGCGCCGTCGCTCCAATGCTCCTTTTGCACGATATGCGGGTCGTAGACATCAAAGCGACGGTCGGTGCGCGTATCCTTCAGCGCAACTATGCCGTTCGCAGGATCCTTGTCCAAAATGCCAAAGCGCGAGAAATACTGCGTGTCGCGTACCTGCTCGAGCCGCTTGAGCGAGGCAGGCGAAAGCGATGCCGGCGGCTCGTCAACATACAGCTCGAGCAGCGTCTTGCCATGGCGATAGGAGCGCTCGAAGAGCAGCCAATCGGTAAACGCCATGTTGTAGGCCATGATTTCGTTTTGCGAAGGCTCGGTGCAATAGCTGAGCCACGGGTCGACAATGATCTCGAACTGTTCGCGCGCCGGCTCCAAAAACTGGAACTTCCGCAGCATCCAAAAATGGGCTATGTCGGCAATATCGTTGCCGACGGCTTCGGCTAGCTGCGCTCGGTCTAAAGCGTGGTCAGTCATGGCATCCTCCTCAAACTGATAGACCTCAATTTGAGCTTACGAGGAGGGTGGTCGGCCACGACCAGCGCGGGCAAAATAGGCCTCCGGCTGCAAACCAGATGCTGACCAAACACTTGACGAAAAGCTTGACCGAAAATGCGCACCGCAACAAAACCGCAGGTAAACATAGACGGCCAACCCGCCCTTTTGAGCCAGATACCCACAGCCACCACAGAAACAACAGGTGACCACAGCCCAAGAAGTCGACAAATAAACACCCGTACGTCGACAAACGAGCAAATCGCTCGCAAAGAGTGTCCCCAACGACTAGACAAAAAATGACTAGTCATTGGGAACGTTCTTAAATGACTACTTTACAGCTCCAGCGCCTCGGCGACTTCGGCAGCGCAGGCCAGGGCGTCGGCCATGGCGCTTACCACGAGCGAACTGCCATTGCGAGCATCGCCGGCCACGTATACCGGTGTGGCGCCCGCGGCGACGCCGTCGACACGGGCCGCAAGGTGCGAGCCCTCGGCAGCCATCACCGGCAGCGGACGACCAGCGGTGGCAACAGGCACGCCAACGGCGTCGAACACGCCATGCTCGGGACCCGTAAAGCCGCAGGCGATGAGCACCAGCTGGGCCGGCACCTCGTGCTCGGAGCCCGCGATGCGCTCGGGCTTGCCAGCCGACCAATCCAGATCGACCACGCGCAGGCCCGCGGCCGCGCCCTTCTTGTCCAACAGTACCTCGAGCGTATCCACACCCCAAGCGCGCATCTCGCCGCCCATGGCAGCGATGGCCTCCTGCTGGCCATAATCGGTCTTCTTCACGTTGGGCCACTGCGGCCAGGGGCTGCTCGCCGCGCGCGCATCAGGCGCCGCCGGCAAGAACTCAAACTGGCGCACGCTGCGCGCACCCTGACGTACCGCGGTGCCCACGCAGTCGTTACCGGTATCGCCGCCGCCAATGACCACAACGTCCAGGCCGCGCGCGTTCACCGCGGGCTCGCCGCCATCGAGCACCGAGACGATCGAAGCCGCCAGGTAGTCCACGGCATACACCACGCCCGGGGCATCAATGTTCGCAGCCGAAAGCCCACGCGGAGCACGGGCGCCGGCAGCCACCACGACGGCGTCAAAGTCGTCGAGCTTGGCGGTAACCTTGGAATCGCTCACGTCGGCACTCAGCTCGAACACAATGCCCAGCTCGCGCATGAGCGCCACGCGACGCTCGACCACGGACTTCTCGAGCTTCATGTTGGGAATGCCGTACATGAGCAGACCGCCCGGGCGGTCGTCGCGCTCAAACACCGTCACGCGGGCGCCACGACGCGCAAGCTCCCATGCTGCCACCAGACCAGCGGGACCGGAACCCACCACGGCAACCGTGGGTGCACCCTCCCCTGCCGGCTCAAAGCGGTGCGGACCGCCGTTGGCCCACTCATGGTCGCTAATCGCGCGCTCGTTGTCATGAATCGTCGTGGGCTGGCCATCGACCGAGCCCAGGTTGCATGCGGCCTCGCACAGCGCCGGGCACACGCGACTCGTGAACTCGGGCATGGGCGAGGTGAGTGACAGGCGCTCGGCAGCCTCGTCCCAACGGCCGCGGTACACCAGCTCGTTCCACTCGGGAATCAGGTTGTGCAGCGGACAGCCGCTCGGACGTGCCTTGCCAAAGCTCGCGCCCATCTGACAAAACGCCACACCGCACATCATGCAGCGGCTCGCCTGGGCACGGCGCGCATCGTCGTCGAGCTCCACGTACAGCGGATCGAAATCGCGGCTGCGCTCCTCCACGGGGCGCAGCTCGTGGGTCACGCGATCGATATCAAGAAAAGCACCGGGCTTACCCATGGCACTTACGCCTCCTTCTTGGTCGAAGCAACAGAGCTGGCGGCGGCGGGCACAGCGCCAGCGACACCACCCGCCACATCAAAGCGAGCGACATCGGCGGCGTCGGCGCGACCGGTCACAATGTCAAACGCCAGCTCCTCGGCCTGCTCATGCGTCTTGCCGACGG
>CABRFW010000063.1 GCA_902470265.1 uncultured Collinsella sp. | reverse complement strand
TTTGACGCGCGTTCCCGTACGTATACGTACCGTATTGCCGATCGCGATGCGCGCCCCGTGCTGTCCCGTGGTGCCGTGTGGTGGCATCGCTATCCCTTGGACGTCGAGGCCATGTCTGCGGCCTGTCCCGCGCTTTTGGGTGAGCAGGACTTTAAGAGCTTTTGCAAGGTCGCCTCTGCCGTGGGCAAACCTACGCATCGCTGCGTGATGCGTGCCGAGTTTGGCCATGAGGTTGCGTTTGGCGAGGACATCCTGACGTTTACCATCGAGGGCAATGCGTTTCTGCATTCGATGGTCCGCACGATCGTGGGCACGCTTGTCGAGATTGGCATGCATCGCCGTAAACCCGAGTGGATGCGCGAGGTCATCGATGCTTGCGACCGTACCGCTGCGGGCCCCACGGCTCCTGCCTGCGGCCTTACGTTTATGGGCGTGGATTACGATCCCGTCGAGCTTGTCGTGCTCGACTAGGGGGGCTCGACGCGTCGTGCGTCGACACCCGTCATCTGTGGGCTGCGCGTGTGCAACATCTGTTCTTGGCGTGCAATACAACCGGTGTCTCATTGCTTTTATTGCCGGGGTGTACCATGAACCACGATTTGATTCATTGCTGTCGAGAGGACGGATAACTTGGTTCGACGTGGCTCGCATCCGCGACTTTCGGTGATCCTTGTGGTAGAAGGTTCGCCCAGCTATGCGATGCGTGCGCTCGAGAGTATCCAGAACCAAGACCTCTACGATTTGCAGATTGTCGTTGTCTGCCGCGATGCTGCGCCCGGTGTGCGCCATTCGCTTCAGGTTGCTGCCGACAGGGACATCCATATTGATTTGATTGACGTCGAGGACGCGAAGCGCGGCGCTTGTCTTCGTGCCGGTTTTGATGCCTCGCGCGGCTCTCAAATCATCGCCATGAACGCCGATGAGTGGTTTGCTCCGCAGGCCCTTTCCAAGATGGTCGATATCGCGTGCGATACTGCGGCAGACATAGTGTTTCCCACGGTGTCGCTCGACCGCTATGATGCACATCGAGAGCGCCATTCGCGCGTCTTGGATGCTGCTCATATTTCCATCGATAGCAAATCCTCGATGGTGACCGGGCTGCCCCAGTTGATTTTAGGCGGCCTTGTCGTTCAGACCTCTGGCGTGATGTACAGCCGCTCGCTGTTTGAGGCATGCCTTTTGTGCGACAAGGTGTTTCGCACAGTTGGGTTTATGGCATGCGCGCTTTCGCAGGCACGATGCGTGTCCGGCTGCGGCGATGCTTGTTTCCACGCGGCGGCACCTAAGCTTACAGATGCCTTTGATCCCACCATGTATGCCAAGGTATCCGATGACACCCGAGCGCTCGACGAGCTTGCTGACTCACTCTCGGAAGCAGATAGCGGTGGTCGGCTCAAGCTGGCAAGCCAAAAGTTCTACTTTGCCGGACTGGTCGCCTGCATCGAGAATTTGTGTCTGAGCCCGCATGGGGTGTCGTCAATCGAGCGTTCCGCCCGCATGCGTGATATGCTCGAGGCACCTCGAACCCGTCAAATGGTCGCCGCGCTCAAGGATAACCATCGGGGGCTCGGTCTGTTGTTTGGGCCGATTGCCAGCGCCAAGCCCGCGCGCTGCGTGATGTGTACGCATCTGGCAGCTTTTCTTAACCGGACGGGCGCAAAAACCGCCTAAACGGCTCATTACGAAACAAACTTGCATAGAATTGTTTCGAAATGCGTTCTTATACACAAAAGCCTTCAAATAGCGTTAAACTATTCAATCACTGATTGATTGTCTCCGCCATCTTTTGGAGAGAGGGTTTGTATGGCTAAAAAACGCAATGGGCGCCAGGATGCCATTAGAGATATTGTGCGCAATAAGGACGTCCGCACGCAGCGCGTGCTGGTCGATGAGCTCCGCGCTATGGGCTTTGATTGCACGCAGGCGACTGTCTCTCGCGATATTGCCGATATGGGGCTGCGTAAGCTCCCTGAGGGCATCTATGTTCTGGCAGAGGACCTGCACCTGCAGCGTATGGTTTCCGAGCTCGTAACGGGCGTTCTGCGCACCGATAATCTGGTTATGATCAAGGCTCAGCCTGGTACGGCTTCCGGTATCGCCGCCGCCGTTGATGCGGCAGAGTTGCCCGATGTGCTTGGCTCGCTTGCCGGCAACGATACGATTTTGGTTATTGCCCAGACGGCCGAGGACGGCGAGCGTCTCGAGGCGCTGATCAATAAGCTGAGCAATTCTCGCAAGTAGGCGTGCGGGTCGTGCGCTCGGCACTGTGCGCGCTGACATAGTGGCTTGTAAGGGGTATCGACGTTGGTCGGTACCCCCTTTTTTTGTCTGCCGGTATAAAGACCGCCCATCAGGTCGCATTAAACTAAAAAGGCCCCCGAGCAGTTGAATAAGCTGTTCGGGGGCCTTGTTGCTTATGGCCGGATGATTTCTAGCCGACCGTATCGTCAGGCGTGGGCGAGGGGTCGGGAGTGGGCGTGGGCGTAGGCGTGCCGCCATCGCCGCCGGTCGAACCACCAGTGGAGCCGCCCGTCGAGCCACCGGTCGTACCGGTGCCGCCGGTGGTGTCGCCGCCCGTGGTCTCGGTGGTCGTGGTCGTCGTGGTAGTCGTTGTAGTGGTGGTTTCCTCTTCGTCCTCGTTCTCGTCCTTGTCCTTGTCGTCGTTCTCCGTCTTCTTGGTGTTGTTGGTGCCGTAGAACTTCCAGACGCTGTTGTTCTTATAGGTGGGCGCCGTTCCGGTCGCAAACTCCTCGCGCTCGGTACCGGTCAGAACGGTGTTCATAAACCGCTTAAAGACAGGCAGGTTGGTGCTGTCGCCCAGCAGGTCTGTGCCGTATTTTTGGATGGGGATCTCGCCCGCGGAATAGCCGGTCCACAGGGCGCACGCCAGCTGCGGGGTATAGCCGCAGAACCACAGGTTGGTGGTGTTGTCGGTGGTGCCCGTTTTGCCGGCATAGGGCTGGTTGACGCTCAGGGCACCGGCAGCACCCGTACCGCCGCCCTGCATGACGCCGGACAGAACATCGGTGACCGCGGCGGCCTCGCCCTCGGTAAGCACCTGTGAGGGATTGTCGGTGTGCTGGTACAGCACCGAACCGGTACGAGAGTCAATCTCGGTGATGGCGATCGGCTGGCGATAGTAGCCGCCGTTGGCAAACGTCGCGTAGGCGGCGGCCATCTCGAGCGGCGAGATCGAGCCAGTGCCGAGGGTCATGACGGGAACGTCCTCGATGTTGTCCTTGGCGGGATCGATGCCGAGCTTTTTGACGAGCGAGATGATCTTGCTGTTGCCGACGGCTTCCGCCACCTGGATGTAGCCGGTGTTGGAGGAGTATGCCGTCGCCTGCTTAAGCGTGATGTTGCCATAGCTATGGTTGGCGTAGTTTTGGACCTCGGTCGTGGTGCCCTTGGCCTTGAGCGGCGAGTTGCAGTTGAGGGTGACGTTGGGGTTCATGCCGTTTTGGATGGCAGTTGCCAGCGTAAAGGCCTTAAAGGTGGAGCCGACGGGACGCTTGGCCGTGGCATGGTTTACGTGGTTCTCGTCGGCGTTGTAGTCGTAGCCGCCCACCATGCACTTGATGTAGCCGGTCTTGGGGTCGACGACGACCATGCCCATGTCCAGGCCGTCGAGTGAGAGCGTGTCGAGCTGCTCGCGGACGGCATTCTCTGCCACCTGCTGCATCGTGGGGTCGATGGTGGTCTTGACGGTCAGGCCGCCCTTAAAGAGCACGTCGGTCGAGAACTCCTGCTCCAGCAGCTGCTTAACATAGGCGACAAAGTAGGGCTGCGAGTATACGTCGACGCCGCTGCCCGAAATCTCGGTCACGTTGAGGGTGATGGGCTCGGCCTGTGCGGCATCGTGCTCCTCCTGCGTGATGTGGCCCAGGCGCAACATGTTGTCAAGGACCTTGTTGCGACGGGACAGCGCCAGGTCGGGGTTGATCGTGGGGTCGTACTGCGAGGGCGAGTTGGGAAGGCCGATCAACAGTGCGGCCTCGCTCAGGGTGAGGTCGGCGGCGCTCTTGGACAGATAGGTTTCGGCTGCGGCCTCGATGCCGTAGGCGCCGTGACCGTAGTAGATGGTGTTGAGGTACATCATGAGGATCTCGTCTTTGGAGTACATGTCCTCCATCTTGACGGCGATGTAGGCCTCGCGCACCTTACGCTCGATGGTCGAGTCGAACTGCTCCTCCTGCAGGATGGTGTTGCGCACCAGCTGCTGGGTGATAGTCGAGGCGCCTTCGTGCCCGCCGCCGAGGGTTGCCACCGCGGCACGCGCGATACCCCACAGGTCGATACCGCCATGCTCGTAGAAGCGCTCGTCCTCGACGTCAACGGTGCCCTGCAGCACGTAGGGGGAGACCTCGTCCTTGGTGATGGACTTGCGGTTTTGCGTGTAGAAGCTCGCGATCTTGTTGCCGTTGCAGTCGACGATCTCGGTGGGCTCGCTCACCAGATACGCGTTGGCGTCGGTGTAGTCGGGCAGATCGGACAGCCAGCGGTTGACGTTGCCGACCATGCCGATGCCAAATGCCACGCCCGCAATCAGCAGAAAGCCCAAAAACGAGAGCAGGATTATGGGCAGAGCATGCGTCTTTGAACGGCTGCGTCCCTGTCGTTGGCGAGGACCCATATATTGACCTCCAGGTATGTCGTGCCGGACGGTGGATGTGCCGTCGGGGCAGGATGGACATAAGTTATTACACGATAAACCAAACGGGGCGCGCGAGGCCTCGTGTATGCTGGAAGACGGCATTTTTCAGAGTGAATGCATACCTTGGTAAGGAGTTTGTCGATGGCGATTCGGACGATGGGGCCGAGCGGACAATACGATACTGGATTGGATGCTGCCGGTGCGGCGCTGCCCGAGCTGCTGGCGCCGGCGGGCGGACTCGACCAGATGCTTGCGGCCATCGCCGCGGGTGCCGATGCCATCTATGCGGGGTTGGGCGGCTTTAACGCCCGTGTGAGCGCCCATGGCTTTACGGATAACGAGTTTGCGCGCGGCTGCGCCGTGGCGCATGCCCATGGCGTGCGTGTGTACGTAACGCTCAACGTGTTCGTGTTTGACGATGAGTTGTCCGACGCGGTGGCGTTGGGAGCTCATGCACTGGAGCTGGGCGCCGATGCTCTGATTGTCGCCGATGCCGGGCTGGCCTGCGCGCTGCGCACGGCGATTCCCGGGGTCGAGATTCACCTGTCCACGCAGGCGGGCGTTCATAGCGAAGGCGCCGTGCGGCTTGCCGCCGATGAGCTGGGGGTCGAGCGCGTGACGACGGCACGCGAGCTGACGGTCGACGAGATTGCGGCGCTATGTGCCACGGGCGTGCCCATCGAGGTATTCTGCCACGGTGCGATTTGCATCGGCTATTCGGGGGCGTGCGAGTTCTCGGCCCTGCGGCGTGGGCGCTCGGCGATGCGCGGCGACTGCACGCAGCCGTGCCGTCTGGCGTACGACCTGGTGGACGAGGCGGGGCAGAGCGTTGTCGCCGTCGAAGGGGATCGCCTGCTGTGCCCGCGCGACTATCTGGGTATTGCGCATCTGCCCGAGCTTGTAGATGCCGGCGTGGCGTCGCTCAAGATCGAGGGGCGCATGAAGAACCCCGATTACGTATTCAACGTGGTGCGGGTGTGGCGCCGGGCACTCGATATGCTGTGCGACGGCGCGTGGGACCCCGGTGCCGTGGAAGAGCTTGAGCGCGAGCTGGGAAGGTCGTTTAACCGTGGGTTTACCGATGCGTACCTGCGAGGGCGTTCGGGTGCCGAGCTGATGAGCTTTGAGCGCGCAATTAACCAGGGCGTGCGCGTGGGACGCTTGGTTGCTGTGGGCCACGAAGAGGTGACCGTTGAGTTCGACGCCGCCGTGGCGGCGGGTGACACGCTCGAGATTCGGTTCTATCCGGGTGTCGACGCGCGTCCCGATGTGCCCAAGCGCTGGCCGCAGGTGCCCTGCCCGGTGGATGCCGCAGCGGGGGAGCGCGTCGTCGTGCATTGCAAGCGTAAGGTGGGCACGGGCTGCGAGGTATACCTGATTCGCAGCGCCGGCGTGTTGGATCAGACGGCGGCGGTGTTGGAGCGCATGCGGGCCGAGGCGGATGCGATTGCGCCCGTTGCGCGTGCCGTTGAGGTGCTGCCCTTTGAGGGCGTTGCGGTGGATGGCGGTGCGTCGACGGAGTTGGTGGAGTGCGCGGTTCCCACTCGCATGGTTTTTGCTTGGCAGCTGATGGATGCCGACCCGCGCGGAGAACTCGATTTGTCCGACGCCGTTGTGGTGCTTGACGAGGTGTGCCGCACGGGTGACGCTGACCGGACCCGCTCACTGATGCAGCGTGCCGGGCGCGTCGTCTGCCGCAACCTGGGACAGGTGGTGATCGCTCGCGAGCTGGGCGTGACGTTTGACGTGGCGGTGCCGGTGTTCTGCGCGAATCGGGCCACGCTTGCCTGGCTGCGCGAACTCGGTGCGGGGCGGGTGTACTTGCCGGCCGAGTTGCTCGGCAATGATGCGGAGCGTATTGCCGAACTGGCTGCTGAACCCGGCGTCTTGGGTCCGGTCGACGCCGACCGTCCCGAGCTTATGGTGTGCGAGCACTGCCTGCTGACCGCCGAGGGCGTCTGCGCCACCGATGCGACGGGACAGGTCCGTTGCCGCGACTGCTTGCGTCGTCGGCAGGTACGCTATCTGGTCGAGCGTGACGGTACACGTCTGCCAGTTGCCATTGACGCATGCGGCAGGACGAGGATTTTCCTGTCGTAGGTGCCGCGTCGCGTCAGTTTGTTATCATATGAGAGTTTATGGACTTCCAGCACCGCCGTTTTCGGCGAGGGTGCTATAGCAAAAGGAGGATACCCAATGCTGTCTGTTGACGAGCAAATGCGTATCATCACCTCGGGCGCCGCGCAGATCGTTCCCGAGGCCGACCTTCGCAAGAAGCTTGAGAAGGGCGAGCCCCTCAACATCAAGCTCGGCGTCGACCCCACCAGCCCCGACCTGCACCTGGGCCACGCCGTGCCGCTGCGCAAGATGCGTCAGTTCCAGGACCTGGGCCACAACGTCACCCTCATCATCGGCAACGGTACCGCGTTGATTGGCGACCCTTCGGGCAAGAATTCCACCCGTCCGCAGCTTTCGCAGGAGCAGATCGAGGCCAATGCCGAGACCTACGTGAGCCAGGCCATGAAGATCCTGGATCCCGAGAAGACCACCATCGTGCACAACGGTGACTGGATCCTTTCGATGGATCTGTCCGGTCTGCTGCAGGTGTGCTCCAAGTTCACCGTCGCCCGCATCCTCGAGCGCGACGACTTTACCAAGCGCTACCAGTCTCAGACGCCGATCGCCCTGCATGAGTTCCTGTATCCCGTGATGCAGGCTTTCGACTCTGTGCAGATCAAGGCCGACGTGGAGATGGGCGGCACCGACCAGCTCTTCAACCTGCTCGCTGGTCGCGAGCTCATGGAGAAGATGGGTATGGAGCCGCAGATCGCGCTTACCATGCCGCTGCTCGAGGGCACCGATGGCGTGCGCAAGATGTCCAAGTCCTACGGCAACTACATCGGCCTGACCGATGCTCCCAAGGATATGTTCGGCAAGACCATGTCCATTCCCGACGAGATGATCGGCAAGTACTATCGTCTGGCCAGCTCGCTCACCCCGGCCGAGGTCGACAAGATCGACGCTGCTCTGGCCGATGGTTCCGCCGATCCCTATGAGCTCAAGCGCGCACTGGGCCGCGACCTGTGCGACACCTACCACGGCGCTGGCGCCGGCGACGAGGCTCAGGCCGAGTTCGACCGCGTGTTCAAGGAGGGCCAGCTCGCCGACTTCCCCGAGAAGCACGTTGAGCTGACCGTCAACGACGAGGGCCAGATTTACCTCGCCGGCCTGCTCAAGGACCTGGGTCTTTCTGCCAGCGCCGGCCAGGCCCGTCGCGATATCGACGGCGGCGGCGTCAAGATCAACGGCAAGGCCGTGGCTCCCAAGAGCTACAACATCGATCCCAGCGCCCTCAAGCTGGGCGACACCCTTTCCG
>CABRFW010000062.1 GCA_902470265.1 uncultured Collinsella sp. | reverse complement strand
CGCGCGGGTTTGCCTCGATCACGTAGACGGTCTCGCCCTTGATGGCATACTGCACATTGACCAGGCCGCGTACGCCCAGCGCCATCGCGATGCGGCGCGTGGTCTCGCGAAGCTTTGCCTGCAGGCTCTCGCTAAAGCTGAACGGCGGGATGCAGGTCGCAGAGTCGCCGGAGTGAATACCGGCCTCCTCGATATGCTCCAGAATGCCGCCGATGTAGACCTCTTCGCCATCGCACAGGGCGTCGACATCGGACTCAATCGCACCCTCCAAGAAGCGGTCCAGATACACCGGGTAGTCGGGGCTAATGCGCGCGGCCTCGGCCATGTAATCGCGCAGATGCTCGGCATCGTAGGCGATCATCATGCCGCGGCCGCCCAGCACGTAGCTCGGACGCACCAGCAGCGGGTAGCCGATATGCGCGGCCACGGCCTCGGCCTCCTCAAACGAGGTTGCCTGGCCCGCCGGCGGATACATAATGCCCAGCTTGTCGAGCAGGGCGGCAAAGCGCTCGCGGTCCTCGGCAAAGTCGATGGCATCGGGCTTGGTGCCCATGATGTTCACGCCGCTCTCCTCGAGCATGCGCGCCAGCTTAAGCGGGGTCTGGCCGCCGAGCGTCACCACGACGCCGTCGGGGCGCTCAACATCGATAACGTCCATGACGTCCTCGTAGGTGAGCGGCTCAAAGTAAAGGCGGTCGGACGTGTCGTAGTCGGTCGAAACGGTCTCGGGGTTGCAGTTGACCATGATGGTCTCAAAGCCGCGGGCCGCCAGCGCGTAGCTCGCGTGCACGCAGCAGTAATCGAACTCGATACCCTGGCCAATTCGGTTGGGGCCGGCGCCCAGGATCATCGCCTTGGGCTTGTCCGCCGGCGTGGTCTCGTCGGGAGCCACGCACTTCTTGGCATCCGGGCTCGTGCGGTAGATGTTCTCGTACGTCTTGTAATGGTACTCCGTGGCACTCGAGAACTCCGCAGCGCAGGTATCGACCGTCTTCATGCTGGGAACCACGCCCAGACCCTTGCGATAGGCGCGCACAAAGCGCTCGTCCGAGCCGGTCAGCGCGGCGATCTCGGCGTCGCTCGTACCGTACTGCTTGAGCAGGCGCATCGCGTCGGCGTCGATATCCTCCACACGCAGGCCGCGGATGCTCTCCTGGACCTGCACCATATCGTTGATACGGTTGAGGTACCACGGATCGATACCGCAGATGGCATGGATGCGAGCGATGTCCCAGCCACGGCGTAAGGCCTCGACCACAAAGAAGATGCGATGCTCGGTCGGGGTTGCCACGGCCTGAGCAAGCTCGTCGTCGCTCAGCTTATCGGCACCCTCCTTGCCACCGGCACAAATGCCCTGGTGGCCATCCTCCAGCGAGCGCATAGCCTTGCCAAAGGCCTCCTCAAAGGTGCGGCCGATCGCCATAATCTCGCCCACGGCCTTCATGCGCGTGGTGAGCGTGGGGTCGGTACCCTTGAACTTCTCGAAGGCAAAGCGCGGCACCTTGACCACACAGTAGTCGATCGTGGGCTCAAAGCAGGCGGGCGTAGCCTTGGTGATGTCGTTGACGATCTCGTCGAGCGTGTAGCCCACAGCCAGGCGCGCGGCGGCCTTGGCAATGGGGAAACCCGTGGCCTTGGAAGCGAGGGCGGACGAACGGCTCACGCGCGGGTTCATCTCGATGACGATCAGGCGGCCGGTCTGGGGGTTCACGGCAAACTGTACGTTGGAGCCGCCGGTCTCGACGCCGATCTTCTCCAAGATGGCGAGCGAGGCGACACGCATGCGCTGATACTCAAGGTCGGAGAGCGTCTGCGCCGGCGCCACGGTGATGGAGTCGCCGGTATGCACGCCCATGGGGTCGAGGTTCTCGATGGAGCACACGATGATGCCGTTGCCGGCGTGGTCACGCATGACCTCCATCTCATACTCTTTCCAGCCCTCGATGGACTCCTCGACCAATACCTCGTGGGCAGGTGAGAGCTCCAGGCCCTGGCTCACGATGGAGACGAGCTCCTCGTGAGTATGCGCGATGCCACCACCGGCGCCGCCGAGGGTAAAGCTCGGACGCAGCACGCAGGGATATCCCACGCGCTCGGCGATGGCCTCGGCGTCTGCCACGCTGTAGGCATAGCCCGAGCGCGCGACCTCCAGGCCGATCTCGGCCATGGCCTCGTTAAAGAGCTTGCGGTCCTCGCCGCGCTCGATGGCGGCAAGGTCGCAGCCGATCATCTCGACGCCGTACTTGTCGAGCGTGCCGTCCTTTGCCAGTTCGACGGCGGCGTTCAGACCGGTCTGGCCGCCCAGCGTGGGCAGCAGCGCGTCCGGGCGCTCTTTCTTGATTACGCGCTCGATAAACTCGGCAGTGATGGGCTCGACATAGGTGCGGTCGGCCAAGCCCGGGTCGGTCATGATGGTCGCCGGGTTGGAGTTGGCCAGGATGACCTCAAAGCCATCCTCCTTGAGCACCTTGCAGGCCTGGGCGCCGGAGTAGTCAAACTCACAGGCCTGGCCAATGACAATGGGGCCCGAGCCAATGACGAGGATACGCTTGATGTCAGTACGTTTCGGCATGTTAGTTCTCCTCGGTCTCGGTCGCAGCGGAACCATTGTCGGCAAAGTTCCAGCCCTGCAGGCGGTCCTTCGCGGTGTCGATGTCCAGGTAGTTCTCCTCGCCGTCCATGAGTCGCGTAAAGGCAGTAAAGAGATAGTGGGCATCGGTGGGTCCGGGCGAGGCCTCGGGGTGGTACTGCACCGAGAAGCACGGCGCGTCGAGCAGCTGGATGCCCTCGGCGGTGCCGTCGTTGAGGTTCACATGCGTCAGGCGAATGCGGCCGAAGCGCTCGTTCATCACGACTGGCGCGATGCCGCGGCGCACCCAGACGCGCAGATCCCCATCGGCCGCATGCTCGGTCTCGCCGCCGGAAAGCTCGGGGACAAGCTTGCCCAAGCTGGGGAACAGCAGACCAAAGCCATGGTTTTGCGCGGTAATCTCCACGCGACGGCTTACCAGGTTCAGGACCGGCTGGTTGCCACCGCGGTGACCGAACTTAAGCTTTTCCATCTGAGCGCCGCAGGCCAGGTTGATCATCTGGTGACCAAGACAAATACCAAAGACCGGCACCTTGCCGATCAGCTGCTGCACCTGCTCGTAGGTCTCCACCACGGCGTCGGGGTCGCCGGGACCATTGGACAAAAAGACACCGTCGGGATTCATGTCGAGCACCTGCTGGGCGGGCGTATCCCACGGCACGACGGTAAGGTCGCAGCCGGCGCGGACCAGACCCTCCAGAATGCCGCGCTTCACACCGCAGTCGTAGGCGACCACTTTGTGACGGGCAGGAGCGGCAGCCGTAAGCGCAAAGTCATGCGTGGCAGGCAGGTCGGCGGCCACAAACTCGTGAGGTACGGGGCAACTTACGGTCTTGACCAGGTTCTCGCCTACCAGCGTGGGCGCTGCGGCCAGACGCTCGGCAAGCTCGTCGACGTCGAAGATCTCGGTCGAGATAATGCCCATCTTGGAACCATTGTCGCGCAGGTGGCGTACCAGAGCGCGGGTGTCGACGCCCTCGATAGCGACGATGCCGTGGGCGCGCAGATACTCCGGCACGCTGACGGCCGAGCGCCAGTTAGAAGGCGTGGTGCACATGTCGCGAACAATCATGCCGCGCATAGCCGGAGCGCTCGCAGGGCGCACGGCGTCGCCGGGGAAGGCCGACTGGACGTCGGTCTCGTCGATACCGTAGTTGCCGATCTGCGGATAGGTCATGGTTACGATTTGGCCGGCATAACTCGGGTCGGTCATGACCTCAAAGTAACCCTCGAGCGAGGTGTTGAAGCAGACTTCGCCGGTCGCGGTGCCCTCGGCACCGCATGCACGTCCATAAAAAATGGTCCCATCCTCAAGATACAGGATGCAGGGACCACAGGTGCCCTTGCTGGTTTTGGCCAGCATACGCTGGCAAAGCTCGCTGGGCGCGAAGGTGCGGGCGGCAGCGCCCGCGGTATGGTTGTTCGCCATAATTCTCCTTCCCGGTCTCACAGGACCGGCTTAAAGGTGTGTAGTTAGGCCTCGCGGTATTGTAACCGCAAGCATGCCTCATGGCGTTAATTTCATCGAAATGTTTACGAAATGATAATTATGACTTTCTATGCATAATGATTTTTCTGGGACGGGGATTAAAAAAATCATCCCGCGAGGCTTGTGGCTCACGCGGGATGATGACGTCTTACTTTCTCTTGTCCTGCTCCAGCAGTTCGGACGGTGTGCGATCGGGCTTGCCGCCACGGAAAATCTCGCGGCCATGCAGACGATGCTCCAGATCGCGCTCGGCTTTTTCCTCGTCAATCTTGGTCTGGCTCACCACCGGGTCCTCAATCAACGACGACACCGAGTTCACCTGCTTCTGAATGCGCTCGGCGATGGTGTCATCCATACTCACGATGCGCATCTTCCAGTCGATACTCGTGGCGTTGGATGAGCTCTTGGTCCACACGAACGTCAAAATGGCGCTCTGGTGGCCGCGCGCGGGGAACATGCCAAAGAAGGAATCGTGCTGAATGTTGCTATCCTCGTCGATATAGGCGTGAACGTTATACACCACGCGGTCGATCTTATCGTTGAGCAACGCGTTGGTCGCAAGCGCCGCGGCCTGAATCTGCCCGTTGGACAGCAGCTCGAGCTCGTTGGCAGACGATGTGTCCAACACCGTCACCTCGACCGTGCCCGTACGCTCATCGGCTTCATCGACGGTAAAGTCGAGCGGGAACTGCGTAAAGCCGTTGCCCCACTCAAGGCCGCCCTTCAGCGCCGTCGAAACGGTATCAACCGAAACGCTCTCGGACAGGTTGGCGGTATTCAGACGGCGCATCACGCCGTAGCCGATCTGCATGCCCACGATCAGCACCAAAATACCGATGACCACGGCCATCGCGGTCTTCGTAATGGTATGGCTCACCTGCGAGCCCGAAGGATCGTCCTCGGACAGCGGGTCGATATGTTTTGCCTGGCTCGCGCGGTCCTCGCTGCGCAGCTGCGCTAGCGCCGCTTTGTCACCGCGCTTGGCCGCGGCCTCCTTCTCACGCATGCGCTCAGTTCGCTTTTTGGCAAGCGTGGGATCCAAGACACCGGATGCATCGATTTCGGAGAATAACTCCGTCACTTCTTCCGGAGTCAAAGGGTTCTTGTCAGCCATAAACTTCCTGTCATATCAATCAGTCGAGCTCGTGCGCACGCGCACCTTCGAACTGCATTCGATAGTAACGGGCATAGGTGCCGCCACGGGCGAGAAGCTCCTCGTGCGTGCCACGCTCCACAACGCGACCATGCTCAACGGTCGCAATCTCATCGGCGTGTTTAATGGTCGAGAGACGGTGGGCGATGATGATTGTGGTACGGCCGCGTGCCAGCTCTTCGAGCGACTCCTGCACCGCCTCCTCGCTCTCGTTATCCAAAGCACTCGTCGCCTCGTCCAAGATCAAGATTTTGGGATTCTTGAGAAACACACGCGCGATGGCAACGCGCTGCTTCTGTCCGCCCGAAAGACGGCTGCCGCGCTCGCCCACGACCGTGTCATAGCCCTGTGGAAGCGACTCGATAAAGGCATCGATGTTGGCACGACGGGCCGCCTCGGCGATCTCTTCCGCCGTAGCGCCCGGCTTGCCGTAGGCGATGTTCTCGCCAATCGTACCGTCAAACAGATAGACATCCTGCTGCACCAGGCCGATGGCGCGACGCAGGCTCTGCTGCGTCACATCACGCACGTCCTGGCCGTCGATGCTAATGGATCCGGCAGCCACGTCATAAAAGCGCGGCAGCAGCGAACAGGTTGTGGACTTGCCGCCGCCCGAAGGGCCAACCAAAGCGATGGTCTGCCCGGGCTTGATGGACAGGTCCATATGGTCGATAACGGGACGCTCGTCGGCATAGCCCTCGCCCAGCTCGACATCCTCGTAGTTAAAGCACACGTCGTGATACTCCACGGCGCCGGCAGTCACCTGCAGATCCGTAGCGCCCGGCTTGTCCTGGATATCCGGCGCGGTCGAGAGCACCTCGTCCATACGTTTAAAGCCGGCGATAGCCTTCTGATACGTTTCGGCCGAATTGACGAGCGTCTCAAGCGGCGTGCAGAACAGCGAAATATAGAGTGCGAAGGTCGCCATATCGACCGCCTGTAGCTGTCCCTGGGCGACCAGCCATCCGCCCAGCAGCACTACGATCACATAGAGCACACCCGAGAGCAGGCCATACGTCGCGGTATAGACGCCCATGGCGTGATACATGTTCTCCTTGGACAAAAGGTAGCGGTCGTTAGAGGCACGGAACTTGGCACGCTCGGTCTCCTCGTTGGCAAAGCTCTTGACCACGCGCATGCCCGCCAGAGAATCCTGCAGCTGTGCATTGATGCCGCTGATTTTTTTGCGGTTGTCGCTAAAGACCTCGCGCATGCGCATGTTCTGCCAAAACATGACGACCGCAAACGCCGCCGTCACCACGGCCATGGCAAGCGCCAGCACCGGAGCGATGGTAAAGAGGATCACAAACGAGCCGATAATCTCGATGCCGCAGATGATGATCCACTCGGGCACGTGATGCGCCGCCTCGCAGATATCGAACAGGTCGTTGACCACGCGGCTCATCATGTCGCCCGAGCTGTTGCGGTCGAAGTACGCAAAGCTAAAGCGCTCATACTGGTCGAACAGGTCCTCGCGCATCTTGGACTCCATGCGCGCGCCCATCACGTGACCCCAATAGCTCACAAAGTAGCGGCAGGCGCAGCGGACGGCATACATCAGTACCAAGCCCACCGCGATCATGCCGAGCGCCTGCATAATGGCAGCCTGACCCTGAGTAAACAGCCCACCGGTCAAATTGCGCAGGATAATGGGGAACGCCAGGTCAATGGCGGCAAGCACCAGAGCACAGACAGTATCAGCAACAAAAAGCCCCATCTGGGGCTCGTAATACGAAAGAAACCTCTTCAGCATGTGATCCTCAAAGAAATATCAGCAACGTAAGGCCCTGGGACAAAGCAATCAGTAGTACTTGTCCCAGGGCTATCCCCACTCGTTAAAGCTCCGTGCCCCCAAGGCGGTGCGCGATGCTATCGCAGGCCAAGGCGCCTACGACGGTCTTGGCGTCTTCGATCTTGCCGTCGAGCACGGCGTCGATCAGCTCGTGCAGCGGCACCAGATCCACGTTGACAAACTCGTCATCATCGGGGTTGGGTGCATCGAACTCGAGCTTGGTGGCCAGGTAGATGTGAATGATCTCGTCGCAGAAGCCGCAGGACGAGACAATCGACGTCAAAAAGCGAATGCGGCCGGCCCTAAAGCCCGTCTCCTCATGCAGCTCGCGCTTGGCGCAATCGAGCGGGTCCTCGCCTGGATCGAGCTTGCCGGCAGGAATCTCGACCGTCACGCGGTCGATGGCGGTACGGTACTGACGCACCAGTACGATCTTGCCGCTCTCGGTCAGCGCCACAACGGCCGCCGCACCCGGATGGCGAACGATATCGCGGGCGCTGCGGTGACCGTTGGGCAGTTCAACCTCAAGACGGTGGACGTCGAGGATCTTGCCCTTCCAGGCGCACTCCTCCGAAAGAATCTTCTCGTGCAGCTCGGCATCGTGCGGGTCGTCGTCGCCCAGCACCAGCGCCGGCTCGTCAGCGACCTCGCCACCAGGCTCGCCCTCGGCGTGCTCATACATGCGGCTGTCCTCTTCGACGACCTGCGCGTCCACGAGCTCTTCGTTCTTCTCGTCCATCCGTCTCATCCCTCTCGGACTTTAGGCATCCCAGGCGTCGCGGCCACGCAGCGCGCGCAGGCCGATGTCATGACGCAGGGTCTTGCCCTCAAAATCAATCTTCTCGCAGGCCTCGTAGGCAAGGTTGCGAGCGTTTTCGAACGTGTCGCCCAGAGCGGTCACGGCAAGCACGCGGCCACCGTTGGTCACGAGCTGGCCGCCCACCACGGCAGTGCCCGCGTGGTACACGGTCACGTTCTCCATGGCCTCGGCATCCTCAATACCGGTGATGACCTTACCTTTCTCGTAGCTGCCGGGGTAGCCCGCGCTCGTCAGGACAACAGCCACGGCCC
>CABRFW010000061.1 GCA_902470265.1 uncultured Collinsella sp. | reverse complement strand
TCATTGCAGCTCCCCTGTAAACCTAATAATGCTATCGGCGTATTGTATCCCAGCGCCGCACATGCGTGGTGCAGGGCATGTGAACACCCTCATATGGGACAACAAACCACGCCCCAAAGATTGTAACCCCCTACTTCGTGTGCGGGATACCCAGCACGTCGAGCGCGTTGGCCATAATGGACTGGAACGGCACCGCAGCGGCATCTGAGCCGCTCGGCGTTCCGTCGAGCGTGATATAGCACAGCACCTTGGGCGATTGTGCCGGTGCAAAGCCCATAAAGGACGACATGTAGTTCTCCTTGAGGTAGCCGCCGTTCTCGTCGGCACGTTCGGCCGTACCGGTCTTACCCGCCACGTCATAGCCGTCAACCGCGCCGCCAACGCCCGTTCCCTCGGACACGACCGTCTGCATGCACGATGTCACCTGGGATGCGGCGTCCTCCGAAATCGCGCGCTCGCCTTCGCCCCAGTCCTTCTCGTCGCCTTTGCTGGACTTATAGAAGTGCGGTGTCATCATCACGCCGCCGTTGGCGATGCCGCCCACGGCACGTGCGATCTCAATCGGCGAGACGGACAGTGCCTGTCCAAAGCTCATCGAGCCCAGCGTGGCGCCGTCATACTGGTCACGCTCCTTGACGATACCCAGGCTCTCTCCCGGAAAATCGACACCCGAGCTGTGACCGATGCCCCACTTGTCCACATAGGCGGCAAAGTCGTCGGCACCGATCTTGCGCCCCACTAGGACAAAGCCCACGTTGGACGAACGGCGCATCATCTCGCGCACATCCATGGTCATGGCATAGTCGCGCTTGTCGGCATCGGTGACGGTATCGTCGCCCACCTTGATGCTCGCCGGCACCTCAAACGACGTACTCGATCGCACGACGCCCAAGTCGAAGCCGGCGCCCGCCACGAGTGTCTTAAAGACCGAGCCGGGCTCGTAGGCGTCGGTGACCAGGCGCAGATTCATATCCTCGGTCTTGGCATTCTCCAGATCGGTCTGGTCGTAGGTCGGGTACGAGCAGGCTGCCAAAATCTCGCCTGTCGTAGGATCGGTGACCAGCGCCGAGCCGTTCTTGGCCTTAGTCTTCTCAACTGCCTCTGCCAGGGCATCCTCGGCCGCACGCTGGATATTGACGTCGAGCGTCGTCACGATATCAACGCCGTCGACCGCAGCCACCTTTTTATAGGCACCGCCCGCGATATAGCTGCCGTCCCTCGCGCGCTCGCGTACGAGAGAACCGTTCGTGCCGGTCAGAAGCTTGTTGTATTGCTTTTCGAGACCCGTCAAGCCGTCGTTGTCTACATTCACTACACCCAGCACCTGCGATGCCAGATTGCCGTATGGATATACGCGCTTCATGGCCTGCTCAAAAAGCACGCCGGGCAGGTTCTTCTTCTCCAGCGCCGCAACATCGTCTTCGTCCACCTGGCGCTTGATATACACCCAGGTTCCATCGGACTCAACGAGCTTGCGGCAGGTCTTTTTATCGATTCCAGTTGCCTTGACCAGCGCCGACACCGTCTTGTCAACATCCTCGACAAGCTGCGGGTTCACGGCGATGTTGCGACATTCGACCGACGACGCCAACACGTTGCCGTTGCGGTCGTAGATGGTGCCGCGTTTGGCATAGAGGGTCTGCGCAAGCAGGCGGCGCGCATCGGCACGCTCGCGCAGTTTATCGGCTTCGACAATTTGATAGTCGGCAAGGCGAAAGACGCCCAAGCCCAAGCCAAGCCCGATGAAGCCCATGACGGCTTTGCGGCGAGGCAGAGGTGCGCCTGTGAGCCATTCGGTCGACGAGCTCTTGCGCGACCTGGTGTTATGCACCTGAGGCCCACCCGAGCCGCGAAGTCGCGACGCCGGGTCGTTGCCACGGGACTGCCCGGCGTTGTAAGATTGCCGACTCGTTCCTTGATAACCAGAACGTCCCCGCGACGAGGGACGTCCAGAACCGCGGCCCCCATCGGAACCGCGGCGATAGTCATTTGTCATACTCAGCTACCGTCTTGCTACTGAGCGGTCGCGGTCGCGTTGGCGCCCGCGGCTGCATCCTGCGAAAAGTCAAGTGTAACGCTCTCGCTGGGCTCCACCATGCCATAAGCGCCCGCAAGGTCGCGAATGCGCGTGTCGGCGCCATAGACCGAATGCATGACCTCCAGGTCGGAGCTCTCATCGGTCGCTTTTTCGAGCGTGTTGGTAAGCTCGGCGTTGCTGTTGAGCACCTGGGCCGTAACGCCGGCGAGCGCCACGCGGGCGACGCCGATCGTCATGAAGATAGCCGCAATGATGCAAAACGTTTTAAGAACGCTCATGAAAACCGGGCTTACCGCCTGGTTTGCCTGACGGCCCGCGCCCGTGTAGACATCAAAGCGCGGCGTGCGCTGCTCACGGGGAGCAACGGGGGCCTGCGGCGTCTCACGATAGGCGGGCATGGCGTTCATATCATAGGCGAGTGCTGCGCTTGAAGTGTTGTAGCCCATGATATGCCGCCTCCCATCCCGAGTACGTTGGTAGTGTGTTTAAGCTTCGTTTATGGTGCGAGCGGGAGGTCCAATATCGCGCGGTCGCGCCTACAGACGCTGCGCCACGCGGATTTTGGCTGATCTCGCCCGAGGGTTGCGCTCAACCTCATCAGGCTGGGCAACCAAGGGTTTGCGGGTGATGACCTTGAGTATCGGCACGTTGCCGCACACGCACACCGGAATCTCCGGCGGACACGTGCACCCCTGGCTCATCTCCTTAAAGTGGTTCTTTACGATACGGTCCTCGAGCGAGTGATACGAGATGACGCAGATACGTCCGCCCGGGTTGAGCCACCTGGTGGCGGCATCAAGCCCTCGTTCGAGCACATCGAGCTCGTGATTGACCTCGATGCGAATGGCCTGGAAACTTTTCTTGGCCGGGTGTCCGCCATGCCGACGAGCGGCAGCCGGGATACCCGCCTTGATGATCTCGACAAATTGCCCGGTGGTTTCGATCGGTTCTTGCTCGCGGCGGCGCACGATCTCGCGCGCGATCTGCGAGGCGAACTTCTCTTCGCCGTAGACGCGTAGAATCCGGGCGAGGTCGTGTTCGTTATAGGTGTTGATGACCTCAGCTGCGTTTAAGGTGTTATTACCCGGATCCATCCGCATGTCCAATGGGGCGTCCTCGTTATACGAAAAGCCCCTGCCAGGGATATCGAGTTGCGGCGACGAAACGCCCAAATCGAACAGGAAGCCATCGACCCCGGGCACCTCGGCCGAGCAAAGTAGCTCGTCCAAGTCGCCGAAGTTGCCCTTCAGCAGCTGGTGCGGAACGCCGGGAACCTCGCGGTCCAGACGGGCGCCAGCGGCCTCGAGGGCCATGTCGTCCTGATCGACGCCGAGCAAAAGGCCCGTCTCCCCCACCTGCGCGGCCATCTTTACCGAATGGCCGGCACCGCCAAGGGTGCAGTCGCAGACGACGGAGCCGCTCTTTAGCTGCAGCGACTCAAGCACTTCGCCGAGCATGACAGGTTCATGCCGATATTCTTGTGTCAAGATCCCACGCTCCATCCGTTACCCGTGCCTTGCCCTTACGAGAAGAAGAGGTCCAGCAGGGCCTCATCGTCATCGTCCTCATCGGCCGCGGCGCGATCCCAAACCTCAAGGTGGTCGTAGTTGCCCACAACCGTGACCTCGCGGTCGAGGTTCGCCTGCTTGCGGAGAGACTCGGAAAGACCGATACGACCGGCGCTGTCCACGTCCATCGACGTGGTGCGCTTGTTGATCGCCCTCATGAGCTTCTGGTCATTAATGTCACGCGGGTTAAAACCCTCGTGGCCCTCACGACCCGCGAAGAGTCCTTCGACCCACTTATCGAAGGCCTCGGCAGAGAACACGTACAGAGCATCGACATCCAGGGCTTTGAACACGCGAACGTGCTCTCCAAGCTCCTCGCGAAGGGGTGCAGGCAGGGATAGACGACCTTTTGCATCGAGATTGCGCTCGTATGCACCCGTCATTCCCATGTGCGCCCTCCCCTCGGTTACTCAGATGGCACGTACGCGGGGAACCACCCCGCCTGTCGACGTCATCAATAATATGGGGAACCGCCCCATTTTTCAACACCTTTCCCCACCCCTTCCCCCACCCCGCCCCACCACTCCACTCACCATATATTGCAAAACACCCCCAAGCATATGTTCGAAAACACAATATGTTGTGTTTTCAGCAAAGGCGTGATGCCACCTGTAGAACCACACCTGCGAACCTCAACCTTCAAGTTGACCCTTGAGGCGATTTTTACGTCCCTTTACACGCCGTTCACATCGCCCCCAAACTCCCCCACCCAAGGCACGTGCGGCCCACCACCGCGACGCCAAGTGGCGAAAAATGGGACGGGCCCCAGATTGCCCATGCGCGCGCAAAAGCACGCCGCGGCAATCTGGAGCCCGTCCCCAAATACCTATAAATATGCAGGTCAGCGATGTGTTAACGATGTGCCAGCGGGTGCGCCGCCAAATAGACCTCGGTCAGTTGCGTACGATCGACATGCGTGTAGACCTGCGTGGTCGATATATCGGCATGTCCCAAGATCTCCTGTAGCACACGGAGGTCTGCGCCGCCCGCAAGCATATGGGTGGCAAAGGAGTGACGCAAGGTATGGGGATGGAGCCCCACCAGCCCCACCTGACGCCCATACCGCTCGCATATCGCATGCACGGCCTGGCGCGACAGGCGACGTCCGTTCTTATTTAAAAAGACCGCCGAGGTCTCGGTTCCGCGGGCATGGGCCGCCAAGCGAGAACGCCCCTCAGTTACATAGAGCGTCAGAGCTCGCGCCGCGCTTCCCACCAGTGGGGACAGGCGTTCCTTTGAGCCCTTACCGCGAACGAGTACAAAGCCATCGTCAATATGGATATCGCCCACATCAAGCCCAACCAGCTCACTCACACGCAAACCGCATCCGTAGAGCACTTCCAAGATGGCATGGTCGCGCAGTCCCATCTCGCCCTCGGGAAAGTCTTGATCGAGCAGCGCCGAGACATCCTCCACCGATAGATACTCCGGCAAACGCTCAGCCTTTTTAGGCAGGCGCAACGCCGCCGTCGGGTTTTGGGCCACGGCCCCATCGCGCACCAAAAAGGCATGCAGGCCCTTCACGGCAGCAAGCGCGCGCTCCACCGAGGCGTCGGAATAGCCTCCGTCGCGGCGATCGGCGACAAAGCCCTCCACGACCTGACGGGTCACCTCTTCAAAAGACACAATACCCGCCCGCTCCAGATAGGCGCAGTACGTCGTCAGGTCACGACGATAGGCCACAATCGTGTTGCGCGCCAAGCCCCGCTCGACCGCGAGGTAATCGAGATACTCCCCCGCCGCCACGGCGAGCGACGAGGGAGTAGCTTCGGTATGTTCCTTATTCGCCGGCACCCTTAGTCCGTAGCGAGGTTCATGGGCGTCACCTGCAGACGGTCGACACCCTCGTGCTGGCCGATCGAAGCGCGCACGAACTCGCGGAACAGCGGCTGCGGGTTGGTCGGGCGGCTCTTGAACTCGGGATGAGCCTGGGTTGCCACATACCACGGATGCACGTCGCGCGGCAGCTCGACCATCTCGACCAGGCGCTCGTCGGGCGACAGACCCGAGATAACCAAACCGGCGCCCTCGAGCTGGTCGCGGAAGGCGTTGTTGAACTCAAAGCGGTGACGGTGACGCTCGTAGACGAGCTCCTCGCCATATGCCTCGCGAGCGAGGGTATCGGCGGCGAGCTTGCACGGATAGGCGCCCAGGCGCATGGTGCCGCCCTTCTCGGTCACGTCCTCCTGCGAGCTCATCAGATCGATGACGCTATACGGGCCATCCGGATCGAACTCGGAGGAGCTGGCGCCGGCAAGGCCGACGACGTTGCGGGCGAACTCGCACACGGCCACCTGCATACCCAGGCAAATGCCCAGATACGGAATCTTGTGCTCACGGGCAAACTCGGCCGCGAGGATCTTGCCCTCCAGGGCGCGCTTGCCAAAGCCGCCGGGGACCAGGATGCCCGAGGCGTCGCCCAGAACCTCGGAGACATTCTGCTCGTCGAGGCTCTCGCCGTCGACCAGCTGGACGTCCACATGGCGATCGTAGAAGACACCCGCATGGTGCAGGGCCTCGATAACCGACAGGTACGCATCGGGCAGCTGCGTGTACTTGCCCACGACGGCGATCTTCACCTTGTCGGCGTGATGGTTGGCGTGATTCTGCTTGCGCAGGAACTCGTTCCACTCGCTCATGTCGCGCTCACGCGGGTCCAGACCCAGGCGTTCGCAAATGCGCAGGTCAAAGTCCTGCTCGGCAAGCAGCTGCGGAACATCGTAAATGCTCGCGCAGTCCTCGTTGGTAAAGACGCAATCGGTGTCGACGTCGCAGAAGCTTGCGATCTTTCCGCGGATAGCGTCATCGATATGGTGGTCAGAGCGCAGCACGATGATATCGGGCTGGATGCCAAAGCTGCGGAGCTCCTTGACGGAATGCTGCGTGGGCTTGGTCTTGACCTCGTGGGCGGCGGCGATATAGGGAACGAGCGACACGTGGATGTAGCAGACGTTCTCGGGGCCGGCCTCCTTGCGGTACTGACGGATGGCCTCGACAAACGGCTGCGACTCGATGTCGCCGATCGTGCCGCCCAGCTCGGTGATGACCACATCGGAGCCGGTCTGCTCCTCAATGCGGCGGAACTTGTCCTTAATGGCATTGGTGACGTGCGGAATCACCTGCACGGTGCCGCCCAAAAAGTCGCCGCGACGCTCGCGGGCGATTAGGCTTTTGTAGATGGCACCGGTCGTAAAGTTGGAATCGCGGGTCAGGTTCTCATCAATAAAGCGCTCGTAATGACCCAGGTCCAGGTCGGACTCGTAACCATCCTCGGTAACGAAGACCTCACCATGCTGGAACGGGCTCATGGTACCGGGGTCGACGTTCAGATACGGGTCGGCCTTCTGCATCGTTACTTTGTAGCCACGCGACTTGAGCAGACGGCCCAGCGAGGCCGCGGTAATACCCTTGCCCAGGGACGAAACCACGCCACCGGTTACGAACACATGCTTGGTCATATTGAGTTACCTGCGCTTCCCGTAGAAGTTGTTTATCCACATCTTACGGGTCTTCATTGTAATACTCGCGCCGCGGACCGTTCGCAATTTTTCTCGCGTGCGATTGCATTTCTCAATCTTGAAACAAAACGCCGCCCGGTTTCCCAGGCGGCGTCGCTATGGCAAGGGTTACATGCTGCTATCGATTAGCAACCGCGTCCTCAAGCATTTCTTGAACGAGCATGCCAGTACGGACGCCCTCAAGATACCATTCGCCACGTTCGGTGAGGCAAATGCCATTTGCAAGCTGACCGCCGTCGTCGCTATAACGCGAGACGACATCAATCATGCCCTCGGAATCCAAGCGATCGATTGCGGCGCGGGCACGATACGGCGAAACCCCCACGCGCTCGGCAAGCGTTTTGCGCGAGAAACCATACGGCCCGCCATTGTCTTCGGTTTGCTGGTCGATCTCCATCAACACCAGCACCTCGACACGCTTCATATCGTTGACACTCGCACGACCCTTGCCCGCCATAGCAGCCTCCTCAAACCGAGCACGAGCATCTAACGCGCCGTGCGCGACCGACACACCTCACGATGGCAGGTAATATCCATCATGCGGCATCCCGCTAAGGATGAAACAGTTACGATTATTGTATACCGCTCAAATTGTTTCTAGGCAGGTAAACAGCTATTTTTCGCCGAAATAGGCGCTTTATTGATCAAAAAGCCGTACCGGGCGCTAACCCGATACGGCCAAAATGCAATGCAATTACCGCGGTGCTTCAAACTTAGCGATGGAAGAAACCGCGGCGCTCAAACTTGGGCTCGCAGCACACGTTGATACCCAGTTTGCGCAGTACCGTCTCGTCCGTCGGCGAGATGATCACGCTAAAGAAGGCATCGCAACCGCGCAGCTGCTCCAGGCCCGAAAGGACGCGAGCGGCCGTCTCACTCGTGGCCGAGGTGATCGACAGCGCCATAAGCGTCTCGTCGGTGTGGAGGCGCGGGTTTTTGCTTCCCAGGAAATGCGTCTTGAGCTTGCTGATGGGCTCGATCGCCTCATCGCTAATGACCTCGAGCTCAAGGTCGACGCCCGAGACATGCTTGAGGGCGTTCATAATGAGCGAACTTGCGGCGCCCAGGCGCGTGGAGGTCTTACCGGTCACCACGGAGCCATCGGGCATGACCATGGCACCCACGGGACCACCCGTCAGCTGCTCCCTGGTGAGGGCCGCCGAGCGCGCCGGTGAGTAGTTCTTATCGATGCCGGCTTTCTTCATAATAATCTTGAGACGGTCGACTTGCTCATCGCCCACGCCGGTACGGCGCACATTTTCGA
>CABRFW010000060.1 GCA_902470265.1 uncultured Collinsella sp. | reverse complement strand
CGCTTTGTCGTCATCAGCCGCGAGCCACGCGTCTATCCCGGTGCCAACCGCACCTCGCTCATGATCACCACGGCCAACGAGCCGGGCGCCCTCTATCGCGTGCTCGAGCGCTTCTATGCGCTCAACATCAACCTTATCAAGCTCGAGAGCCGCCCCATCCCCGGCCATGACTTTGAGTTTATGTTCTACTTCGATCTGGACTGCCCCTTTGGCAGCAAAGCCCTCGACGACCTGCTCGATTCGATCGACGATGTGTGCGAGAGCTTCACCTACTTTGGCAGCTACACGGAGGTGCTCTAGATGACTGACGTCGCCACAACCCGCCCCTACGGCGTGCTGGGCCGCGCGCTGGGCCACAGCTACACCCCAACCATCTACAAGGAGCTCGCGGGGCTTGAGTACGTGCGTTTTGAGCGCGAGCCAGAGGACCTCGCGGCCTTTATGACGGGCGACGAGTGGGAGGGCACCAACGTGACCATCCCCTACAAGCGCGCCGTCATGGACTACCTGGACGAGCTGAGTCCGTTGGCCGAGCGCATGGGCAACGTCAACACCATCACGCGCCTAGCCGACGGCCGCCTGCGCGGCGACAACACCGACTACTTCGGTTTCCAGTGTCTGGTCGAAGAGTTGGGCGTAGAGGTTGCCGGCAAAAAGGTCCTCGTGCTTGGCGCCACCGGCGGTGCCGGCACCACGGCAAGCATGGTGCTCGGCGACCTGGGCGCCACCGTGGTGCCCGTGGGCCGCACGAGCGAGGTCAACTACGGCAACATCACGCAGCAGTCCGACGCCGCCCTACTCGTCAACTGCACGCCTGTCGGTATGTTCCCCCACTGCCCCGACACCCCCTGCACGCTCGAAGAACTTGACGCACTCGAAGGCGTCATCGATATTGTCTACAACCCTGCCCGTACGGGACTCATGCTCGAGGCCGAGCGCCGCGGCATCCCCTGCATCGGCGGCCTGCTGATGCTCGTGGCCCAAGCGGCACAGGCCGTCGAGCGCTATACCGGCCAGGTCACCCCGCGCGAGCGCATCCTGGATGTAACGGAGCGCTTGTCACGCCGCGAACAGAACATCGCGCTGATCGGCATGCCGGGCTCGGGCAAAACCCGCGTGGGTGAGCAGATTGCCCTGCTCACGGGTCGCGAGCACATCGACCTGGACGCCGCGCTTGAGAAGCGTCTGGGCATGCCCTGTGCCGACTATATCGTCGAGCGCGGCGAGGCGGCCTTCCGCGAGCAGGAGACGGCGGCGCTGTCCGACATCTCCAAGCGCAGCGGCCTGGTGCTCTCCACCGGCGGCGGCGTGGTCACGCGTGACGAGAACTATCCGCTGTTGCACCAGAACAGCCAAATCGTGATGCTCAACCGCAAGCTCGATGAACTCGCCCACAAGGGCCGTCCCATCACCGCCCGCGACGGTATCGACAAGCTGGCCGAACAGCGCATGCCACGCTACCGCGCCTGGGCCGACTACATCATCGATTCACGCGACTGCGCCGCCAACACCGCCCAGGCCCTCCTCGACACCCTCCCACCCGCTCTCTAACCAAAACCACCACAAAGGGGACAGGCACCTTTGTGGTGGTTTTTCGACCGCAAAGGAAGCAACCATGAAAGCACTCGTCATTAACGGCCCCAACCTCAACATGCTCGGCATTCGCGAGCCGGGCATCTATGGCAGCGACAACTACGACCGCTTAGTGCAGATCTGCCAGGAAGCGGGCGCCGCACAGGGCTTCGACGAAGTCGAGGTCTTCCAGTCCAACCACGAGGGCAGCATCGTCGACAAGATCCAGGAGGCGTACGGCATGGTCGACGGCATCGTCATCAACCCGGCGGCCTACACGCACACGAGCGTGGCCATCCTGGACGCGCTCAAGGCCGTCGCCATCCCCGCAGTGGAAGTCCACATCAGCGCCGTCGAGACGCGCGAGGACTTCCGTCAGGTGAGCTACGCCCGCCTGGCCTGCTTCGCGACCATCACCGGCGAAGGCTTGCAAGGCTACGCGCACGCGCTGGAGCTGCTGAGGGAGCGTCTCGAAAAGTAGCCTCACGAGCAAATCCATCAGCGCGATTCATACGCTAATAATGCCAGTGCCGCCAGCAGCAACCTCGCTACTGGCGGCGCTTTATTACTGGCATATAATCGTTGCAGTCACACAACGTCTGGAGACGCGCATGCTAAGCATCCATCTGGGAGATTACCCCGGTTCCATCTACGATACCGAAACCTATTTTAGGAACTCATACTTGGACTCATGGTTCGAAGACCCTATGGCCGCACAGATCATTAAAAGCGTGGACGGATCAGAGCTCATCGGCCCCCACAACATCGTCAGCAAGCAGCTGGGCTCGATCACCCCACTCGAACTGTCCGGCGGCGTCAAGACGCTGTTGCTGGTTCGCAATCTCCCAAATATGGTGTTCAACGCATCCACCTGCGGAGACAACTGTGCCCGCTGGCTACTCAAGATCGGCAAAGAACAGGACGTGCTGGTGACCCTTTACCACATCATGAAGTTCCCTTGGAAGCGTTTTGAGATTCGCATCGATAACGATGACCGCATCGTCAGAAATATGCAGGAGTTTGTCGGCGCCACGAATGACTTTTTGGATGTTGATGAGTAATGAAGGGTACGCATACCGTTGTCGTAGAGCGTGCAAAGGTCAAATACACACTCACGTTTAAGCGCAATATTTCCTTTATACGCGGCAACAGCGGCACGGGCAAAACAACGCTCATCTCGATGATTCGCGACTACAACGACCGAGGACAGGAAAGCGGCGTTACACTCAGCTGCGACGTGCCTTGCGAAACGCTTTCCGGCAGACGCTGGGAGCGCGAGCTATCGATCATCGAAGATTCAATCGTCTTTCTAGATGAGGGCAACGAGTTTATCTACTCAAAGGACTTCGCCAAAGCCGTCAACGGATCATCCAACTATTATGTTCTGATATCTCGTCGCGACGCCAACGAACTCCCCTACAGCGTCGACGAGATCCTGAAGTTAGTCAACACGACGAGTAAAACAATCAATGGCCGCAAGAGCGACAGGCGCTTCTACTCGGTGACCAAGCCGCTATATGACCACACTGCAAGCATGCTGTATCAGGATCTAAATGTTGGATTCGAGGTACCCGATGCCGTAATTGTCGAGGATAGCAAGTCTGGCTATCAATTCTACAGCGCCCTTTGCAACCGGCTGGGAATCCCCTGCTATACCGCCACCGGCGTAGCAAATCTAAAACGAACGATTCACGAATGTCCCGAGCAAAACATCCTTGCCATAGGAGACGGCGCAGCGTTTGGTCCCTACATCGAAAAGGTGCTCGGGCAGCGCGTTTACAAGAATGTTCGCTTGTTCCTCCCGGAATCGTTTGAGTGGACGCTTTTGCGATCTGGCCTCATCCCCAGTAACGATATCTTAAAAATCCTCGAGGATCCCTCAAGCTATATCGAAAGCCGCGACTACCTGAGCTGGGAGCGGTTCTTCACCGATGTGTTGATCAAATACTCGGCAGACACTCGCTACGCCTACAGAAAGGCAAAGCTCAATGAGCAGTACCTGAGGCCGCAGGCGATGAATGCAGTTGCAAACGTCTTGCCCGAGTGCCTGAAGGCAGACTAGATACAGCGGGGAGGGCCAAGTTGGTCCTCCCCGCTTTTGTTACGCCTTCTTGATCACGTACGCCAATCCAATATCGCAGGCACAGCGTACGATTGACGCGAAGAACCACGATGCTGGCAGCGTCATAAGCAGAGGCTTGCTCACGCTCGGCTCCAGCCCCCTTTGGCGCGCCGTATAACCAATCCACATCAGCAGCACAATAGCAGCTCACGCCACGGCTTCGGCCTAAACGTATACCCGGCAAGAACAAAGAACACCGGCATGTGAAAAAGCCCAGACCACCAAGCGGTCCGGGCTTAATAAACGATGGTGCTCCATGGCGGATTCGAACCGTCGACCTTGGGATTAGAAGTCCCCTGCTCTATCCAACTGAGCTAATGGAGCAAATAACCGCACGCCAAAGCAAGCGCAAGCCTGTCAGGCGCAAATAATTATAACCTAGTTGAACTGCTCACGGTACGCCTTGCAGACCTCACTGACCGGGCCGTCCATGCGAAGGTCACCCTTCTCAATCCAAACGGCACGCTGGCAGATGCGCTCAACCTGCTCCATGGAGTGCGAAACGAACAGAACCGTCACTTCGCCGCTCTGGATAAAGTGCTGGATGCGGGCCTCGCACTTCTGCTGGAAGAACACATCACCGACGGACAACGTCTCGTCAACGATCAGAATATCGGGCTCGGTAATCGTCGCGATTGCAAAGGCGATACGCGCCACCATGCCCGAGGAGAAGTTCTTGAGCGGCATATCGACAAAGTTCTGCAGCTCAGCGAATTCGATAATGCCGTCAAAGTTGGCGTCGATGAACTCCTTGGTATAGCCGAGCAGGGCGCCGTTCAGATAGATGTTCTCGCGGGCGGTCAGCTCGGGGTCAAAGCCGGCGCCAAGCTCAATCAGCGGCGCGATGTTACCGTGCACCTTAACGCTGCCCTCGCTAGGCTCAAGAACGCCAGCGATAATCTTGAGCATCGTAGACTTGCCGGAGCCATTGGTGCCGACCAGACCCACAACCTCGCCGCGATGAATATCAAACGAGATGTGCTTAAGCGCCCTAAACTCCTCAAAGAACAGCTCGTGCTTGGCAAGCTTAATGAAGTACTCCTTGAGGTTGGTCAGCGACTCGGACGCCATGTTAAAGATCATGGTGACGTCGTCGACCTCGACAGCCAGAGGCTGCTCGCTGTAATCAACAACAGATTCAGTCATCACAGCACTCCTTAGATGTAGAGGATAAATTTGCGCTCGGACTTATGGAACACGGTATAGCCAATAATAAGCGCAAGAACCGCCCAAGCGACGCACATACCAAACGTCATAAGCGAGGGCGTAGTCTGGAACAGGAAGATATCGCGCATAAACTGCAGGTAGTTGAACATGGGGTTCGCATACATCAAGATACGCACGAGATGCGGCATTTGCGCAATATAGTCAGTCGTCCAGAAGATGGGCGTAATGTAAGTCCACGCCGTAATGACGACGCTCCACAGATGCATAACGTCGCGGAAGAAGACCGTAAGGGCAGAGAGCATCATGCCAAGGCCCATGCAGAAGCACATAAGCAGCAGCAGGCAAACCGGCAGCAGAATCAGGTGCCAAGAAGGCATAACGCGGAACCACAGCATGACGATGGCGACGGCGACCAGCGAGAAGGCAAAGTTGACCAGCGAGAAGAGCACCTTCTGCACCGGGAAAACCCAGCGGTGCACCTTAACCTTCTTGAGCAGAGGGGCAGCGCCCACGATCGACGTCAGGGCCTGGTTAGTAGACTCAGACATGACGGCAAAGGTAATGTTACCCACGATCAAGTACAGCGGGTACATCTCGGGCGTCATTGAGCCATTGCGGCCCTGGCCAAAAATCGTCGAGAACACGATGGCCATGACGATCATCATCAGCAGCGGGTTGAGCACCGACCATGCGACGCCCAGAACGCTACGGCGATACTTGATCTTAAAATCCTTGGTAACCAGCTGACGAAGGATAAACGCGTCCTTCTCAAATTCGTTCTTAGCAAACGTCGCAGGCAGACTGCGAGTTTCTTGTTGCTTTGTCTGATCCGACACGGATGCAACTCCTTTACTCGTAATCGTTGACAAACGAACAGTATAGACCCGACGGCCATGCAAACGATTCGCGCAACAAAACTGGAGAACTAACCCACATCTTAGGATGCCAGGCCCAAACGGCTATACTTTCTAGGATTGAATGTATAAGGAGCATTAAGTGAATTCTGAATCCATCGCCGTCATCATCCCTTGCTACAACGAAGCGCTCACGATCGGCAAAGTCATCGACGACTTTCACCGCGAGCTTCCGCAGGCGACGGTCTATGTCTATGACAACAACTCGTCGGACGATACCTCACGCATTGCCACCGAGCACGGCGCCACAGTCCGCTTTGAGCCCCGTCAGGGAAAGGGCAACGTGTGCCGCCAGATGTTTCGCGATATCGACGCCGATTGCTACCTGATGGTCGACGGAGACGACACCTACCCCGCCGAGGCGGCCAAGGCCCTCTGCGAGCCCATCCTTAACGGCACGGCCGACATGACCGTAGGCGATCGCCTTTCCAACGGCACCTACGCCGAGGAGAACAAGCGTGCCTTCCACGGCTTTGGCAATAATCTGGTCCGCGCCATGATCAAGTGGATCTATGGCTACAGCTTCGATGATGTCATGACCGGCTACCGCGCCATGAGCCGTCCGTTCGTTAAAACCTTCCCTGTGCTTTCCGAGGGCTTCCAGATCGAAACCGAGCTCTCGATCCACGCCGTCGACCACCGCTGGCGCATCAAAGACGTGCCCATCGAGTACCGCGACCGTCCGGAAGGCTCCGAGTCCAAGCTCAATACCGTGAGCGACGGCATTAAAGTCGTTGCGATGATCGGCACGCTGTTCAAGGACTACCGCCCGCTGAAGTTCTTCAGCCTCGTCGCGCTTCTATTCGCGATTATCGGCCTGGTTTTGGGCATTCCTATCTTTGTTGAGTACTTTCAGACCGGCCTGGTCCCGCGTTTCCCCACTGCCATGCTTGCTGCATCGTGTATGTTCCTCTGTGGTCTGAGCCTTGCAACCGGATTCATCCTGGATTCTGTGGCAAAGGTCGAAAAAAAGCAGTGGGAGGTCAACGTGTACAGCAAATACGCCTACGATGACCAGCCCGGCAAGTCCGCCACCGAGACAAGCGATGTTAGCGTCGGATTATTTTAGCCAAATATAGTCGGCCGAGATTGACCAATCCCGGCCGACCCATTTTAGCCAACACGCCCGCATCTATGACTTTCCTATCGCATTCCTACATCCCCTCGGGCTGGATCCCCCTCACCTTCACCGCCTGGGGGACGGCCTCCACCGAGTAGGTGTCGAGCCCCCTGCCGCGGTAGCTCGGGCCCCGCATCACGAACACCGACGCCTTGTCGAACAGCCTGTCGAGGGCGCAGAGGAGCGTGTCGTCGCCCGTGAAGAACTCATCCCACCCGCTCGGGGCGATGTTGCTCGTAAGGACCATCGCGTTCGGCCCCTCCTTCTCGTAGCGCCTGTCGACGACATCGAAGAACAGGTCGGTGCACGGCCTGTCGTAGACGCATCTCCCCACCTCGTCAACGATGAGGCACGACGGCTTGACGAGCGAGGAGACGACCCGCGAGGTGTTTCCCCGCTGGACGGCCTTCTGGAACCTGTCCCTGAGCTCGGTCGCCTTGATGTAGTAGGTCTTGAGCCCCCGCATGCAGCACTCGCGCCCGTAGGCCTGCGCGAGGTGCGTCTTCCCTATGCCGCCGGGCCCGACGAAGGCGACGTTGCGGTGCGCGTAGAGGTCGGCCAGCGACGGGAGCTTGCCCAGCGCGGCCGCGTCCCGGCCCTGGATCCTGGAGAAGTCGAAGCCCTCGAAGGTCTTGGGCTCGCGCCTGGGCAGCCTGCTCAGCCTCAGCAGCGTCTCGATGGAGGCGAGCCTCCTCTTCTCCGCAAGGTAGGAGAAGGTGGCGGCCACGGCGGCCATCTCCCCGTCGCCGAGGTCGAGGTCCGAGGCGAGGGTCGCGAGCTCCTCCGCCCCGACGGCGATCCCGAGCCTCGACGCGGCGTCGCTCGCGAGCTCGTAGGGGCTCGCCCCCGCGCCCGCCATCATTCGGCCCTCCCGAAGTCGAACCTCTCGAAACCGGGTTTCGTCCTGGGCGGGGCGATCTGCTCGACCACGGTCCCGACCGGCTGGGTCGGCAGCTCCTCGGGCTGCGCCGGCGATGTCTCCCACTGGCCCTCGCACCAGCTGTCGGCGCCGGCGCCGACGGCGTGGGCGACGAGCTCGCGGGAGAGGTCGTCGCTGTATATGTGCACCACGCGCCCCTCCCGGCTCACCCTGCACTCGCGGCGGACGTACCAGTAGGGCACGCCGTAGCGGTGCCCCTCGAAGCTCACGAAGCCGTCGAAGGAGATCTTCCGGCGCGGGCACAGGTACCGCTCGACCTCGGCCGTGACCTCGAGCGGCCTGGTGTTCGCCGAGCACGCCGCCTCGTGCTCGCGCATCGGGACGCATGCCGCCGCGCGCCGCCAGCGGCCTCCCTGCTCGGCGCACCAGAGGGCGGCCTCCCGGTTGAGGGCGTCAAGGTCGGTGAAGGACCTTCCCGCGAGGAAGTTCCCCTTCACGAAGCGGACGAGCCTCTCCACCTTGCCCTTCGTATAGGGGTGGCGCGGCCTGCACAGCCTGGTGCGGAAGCCGACGACGCCCATGAACTCGGCGTAGTCGGCCTGCCAGACGGGCCGGCCGTCGGCATCGCGGCGGACGACCACGCTCTTCATGTTGTCGGTGAGCACGGTCGCGGGCACGCCCAGCGCCGAGA
>CABRFW010000059.1 GCA_902470265.1 uncultured Collinsella sp. | reverse complement strand
GTCAAGACCTACGAGTCCATCGTCAAGGGCGAGAACGTCCCGGTTCCGGGTATCCCCGAGTCCTTCAAGGTTCTCGTCAAGGAGATCCGTTCCCTCGCGCTGGACATCGAGCCCATGCACGATGCCGACGAGGACGCCTCCGCCCCTGTGACCGCCGAGGAGACCTCTGCTCTCGACGACCTGGCTGCGCTCGCCGGCGTTGACGCCGACGTCGAGGCCGAGGATGCCGAGACCGCCGAGGCACCCGAGGCTGTCGCCGCCACGACCACTGATAAGGAGTAGTTGACTGTGGCAGATTTCGAAGCTACTGATTTTGACTCGGTAAAGATCTCCCTTGCCTCCGCCGACCAGATCCGTTCCTGGTCGCACGGTGAGGTCAAGAAGCCGGAGACCATCAATTACCGTACCCTCAAGCCCGAGAAGGACGGCCTGTTCTGCGAGAAGATCTTCGGTCCCGCCAAGGACTGGGAGTGCTCCTGCGGCAAGTACAAGGGCATCCGCTTTAAGGGCATCGTCTGCGAGCGCTGCGGCGTCGAGGTCACCTCGGCCAAGGTGCGTCGCGACCGCATGGGTCACATCGAGCTCGCCGCTCCCGTGTCCCACATCTGGTATTTCAAGAGCCCCACGAGCTTCCCGATGAGCCGTATGCTCGACATCAAGTCCAAGGACCTCGAGAAGGTTCTGTACTTTGCCAGCTACATCATTACCGAGGTTGACTACGAGGCTCGCGAGGCCGACGCCGACGACCTGCGCGAGGAGCTCGCCGCCGATCTGGAAGAGATCGATGCCGAGTGCGCCCGCCAGATCGAGTCCCTCAAGGAGCAGGGCGACCCCGAGAACTTTGACGAGTTCTCCGACGAGGAGCCGCTGACCCCCGAGGAGATCGCCTCTGGCATCGTCGACATCGAGGAAGAGTGCAAGGACGAGAAGCAGCTCCGCACGGACGCCTTCAACGCCTTCATGAAGCTCAGCGAGCGCGATCTCATTTCCGATGAGCCGCTGTTCCGCGAGATGACCCGCTACTACTCGATGTACTTCAAGGGTGGCATGGGTGCCGAGGCCGTCCGCGACCTGCTCGCTGCCATCGACCTCCCCTCCGAGGCCGAGAAGCTCAAGGCCATCATTGCCGACGAGGATTCCCAGAAGCAGAAGCGCGAGAAGGCCGTCAAGCGCCTCGAGGTCGTTGACGCCTTCCTGAAGGGCGGCAACAGCCCCGCGAACATGATCCTGGATGTCATCCCGGTCATTCCGCCCGATCTGCGCCCGATGGTCCAGCTCGACGGCGGCCGCTTCGCCGCGTCCGACCTCAACGACCTGTATCGTCGCGTGATCAACCGTAACAACCGACTCAAGCGCCTGCTCGACCTGGACGCCCCTGCGATTATCGTGAACAACGAGAAGCGCATGCTCCAGGAGTCCGTGGACGCCCTGTTCGACAACGGCCGTCGTGGTCGCCCGGTCTCTGGCCGTGGCGGTCGCCCGCTCAAGTCGCTCGCCGAGGCCCTCAAGGGCAAGCAGGGTCGTTTCCGTCAGAACCTGCTGGGCAAGCGTGTCGACTACTCCGGCCGTTCGGTCATCGTTACCGACCCCAAGCTGCTGCTGCACCAGTGCGGTCTGCCCAAGACCATGGCGCTGGAGCTCTTCAAGCCCTTCGTTATGAAGCGCCTGGTCGAGCTTGGCAAGGTCGAGAACATCAAGGGCGCCAAGCGCGCTATCGACCGCGGTGCCACCTTTGTGTGGGATATCCTCGAAGAGGTCATCGACGGCCGCGTCGTGCTGCTCAACCGTGCACCGACCCTGCACCGTCTGTCCATCCAGGCCTTTGAGCCGGTGCTGGTCGAGGGCAAGGCTATCCACCTGCATCCGCTGGTCTGCTCGCCCTTCAACGCCGACTTCGACGGCGACCAGATGTCTGTCCACGTGCCGCTGTCCAGCCAGGCTCAGGCCGAGGCCCGCGTGCTCATGCTTTCTGCGAACAACCTGCGCTCGCCGGCATCCGGCAAGCCGGTCAACATCCCCTCGCAGGACATGATCATCGGTGTGTACTACCTGACCCAGGTCCGCGACGGTCTGCCGGGCGAGAACCACGTGTTCTCGAGCTTCGATGACGCGCTGCACGCCTATGACTGCCGCTCCGAGGTCGACATGCAGGCCAAGATCCAGGTCCGCGTGTCCGCCGAGAACGCCAACGTCATCAACGAGGACGGCACGCGTATCTTCCGCGTCAAGAACGGCAAGAACGAGTTTGTCGACTACGACGTCACCGGCAACAAGACCGCGCGCTTCGAGACCTCCATCGGCCGCATCATCTTCAACCGCCAGTGCCTGCCCGAAGACTACGAGTTCATGAACTACAAGATGGTCAAGGGCGACGTGGCCAAGCTGGTTGCGGACTGCTGCGATCGTTACCCCGAGGCCAAGGTCGGCCCGATCCTCGACGCCATCAAGTACTCTGGCTTCCACTACGCTACCCGCGCCGGCCTCACCATCTCGGTGTGGGATGCTCTCATCCCTGCCGAGAAGCAGGAGCTGCTCGACCGCGCCCAGGCCAACGTCGACCAGATCAACGAGTACTTCGAGGAGGGCTTCATTAACGAGACGGAGCGCCACATCGAAGTCGTTAACGAGTGGACCGCTTGTACCGATAAGGTTGCAGCGCTCATGCTCGACATGTTCGACGAGGAGAACCCGCTGTACATGATGGCCGACTCCGGCGCCCGTGGTTCTAAGACCCAGCTGCGTCAGCTCGGCGGCATGCGTGGCCTGATGGCAGACATGTCCGGCGAGACGATCGACCTTCCCATTAAGGCGAACTTCCGCGAGGGCCTGCTGCCGCTCGAGTACTTCATTTCGACCTACGGCGCCCGTAAGGGCCTGGTCGATACCGCATCCCACACCTCGGACTCTGGTTACCTGACCCGTCGTCTGGTCGACGTGGCCCAGGACGTCATCGTCCGCGAGGAGGACTGCGGTACGCACGAGGGCGTCACCTACAACCTCATCATCCCCGGCACCACCGACCTCAACACCGACCTTGTCGGCCGTTGCTTCATCGAGGACGTCGTGGCTCCCGATGGCACCGTGCTCTTTGAGCAGGACGGTTACATCGAGAAGGTCGCCGACATCCAGAAGATGGTCGATGCAGGCCTCAAGAAGGTCAAGCTCCGCGCGCTGCTCACCTGCCGCTCCAAGTACGGCGTGTGCCAGAAGTGCTACGGTTGGGATCTTTCCACTCGTCGTCCGGTCGCCATCGGTACCGCAGTCGGCATTATTGCCGCCCAGTCCATCGGCGAGCCTGGTACGCAGCTTACGATGCGTACCATTCACTCCGGCGGCGTCGCTGGCGTCGACGATATTACGCAGGGTCTGCCTACGGTCAGCCGTATGTTCGATATCGTCGGCAACGTCAACGAGAAGATCCTGGGTCGCGAGGCCGAGCTGGCTCCGTACTCCGGTCACCTCTCTATTAAGCCCGAGAAGTCCGAGTACGTGCTGACGCTCACCGACTCCGAGGATCACACCCGTGTCCTCGACGAGCGTCGCGTCCCCGCTTCGGTGCGCTTTATGCCCGAGATCGAGGACGGCTGCGAGGTTCGCGCCGGCGATCAGATCACCAAGGGCTTCGTCAACTTCCGCAACCTGCGCAAGCTGACCGACATCGAGTCGACGATGCACACCTTCGTCGAGAGCGTCAAGGACGTCTACACCAGCCAGGGCGTTGACCTGAACGACAAGCACATCGAGGTGCTCGCACGTCAGATGCTGCGTCGCGTTCAGATCACCAACCCCGGTGACTCTAAGTACCTGCTTGGTCAGTACGTCGACCGCTATGAGTTCGCCGACGAGGTCGAGCGCGTTGCCCGTCTGGGCGGTCAGGCTCCCGTGGCCGAGCCCGTCATCCTGGGTACGCTCAAGGTCGCGTCCAACATCGACTCCTGGCTGTCGAGCGCTTCGTTCATCCGTACCGCCGGCGTCCTTACCGAGGCTGCCATCGAGGGCAAGGTCGACCACCTGCTCGACCTTAAGTCCAACGTCATCGTCGGTAAGAAGATCCCGGCTGGTACTGGCCTCAAGCCGTACGCCAACGCCAAGCTGACGTATCGCACGGCCGACGGCTACGTGGACATCGACGGTCCGGCTTCGCCCAACGCCAAGTCGCTGCCCGAGTGGGCTCCGGTGGAGCTCAAGGACCTGGACGAGCAGCTCCCGCAGCAGCTCGACTGGGCCGGTTATGACGAGTTTGGTGGTGCTGACGGTTCGTTCACCCGCAACGGCCACACCATCTCCGCCGAGAAGGCTCGCCTGTACCTGTTCGACGACCTGGGCGTGTCGCAGCGCTGGACCAACAAGTTCAGCGAGGTCGGCATCGAGACGGTCGGCGACCTGGTCGGCAAGTCCGAGGAAGATCTGCTGCGCATTGATGGTATCGGTGCCAAGGCGATCGAGGAGCTCCGTGACGGCCTGGAGGCCCACGACCTGCTCTACATCCTCGAGAACAACGACGACGTTGCCGACGAGGAAGACCTCTCGCAGCTGCTGCAGATGGTCTTTAGCCCCGACGGTCCGGACGACATCCTGCTGGGCACCTCCGCCGCGCCGACGCATCACGCCGACGCCGACGAGGAGCTCCTGGGCGCCCCGATCGACGACAAGAAGGCTCCCGCCAACGGTGCCATCAACGAGGACATGGCTTCCCTCGACGAGCTGCTCAACCAGCTCGTGGACACCGACGACGCCGAAGAGGCCAAGGACAACGACGAGGAGTAATTAGTTCCGCCGTTCTAACGAACGGCGGCGACCTCCGTCGCTGCGCGGCCCCCAGAGCTACAATCTGTCATTCAAAAGGCAGGGCATGACCAAAAGGTCAATGCCCTGCCTTTTTCATGCCACCTTGTACGCTCTGGGGGCCGCTCGCTTGCGTATGCTCAACCTGTTGCGTTCCGTTGATCCCTTGCCAATAAGGGACAGAGTCATTTTGATAGGTTATTCCTGCTTGAATTTGAAACATTCCGTTCGGTCAAAGCGTATCTATGGTGAGGGCCTCATCGAGAACCATTAACGTCACCGGGAGGTGATTATGGAAGAACAAGCATTTAGACAGGCGGTCGAGGATCACCGTGATGTCGTGTTTCGAATCGCATTGACGTACCTGCGCGATCGTGCCGACGCCGACGATGTTGCCCAGGATGTCTTTCTTAAGCTGCTTAAAAGCGATGGACATTTTGAAAGTTGGGAACATCTTCGTCGATGGCTTATCCGGGTCACGATCAATGAATGCAAATCGCTCTTTCGAAAGCCATGGAGGCGTGTGGAGGATATTGAGAACCTGGCCGATTCGCTTTCGGCGGCGCAGGATGAGACCAAGGCGGTCCTGTCAGACGTTATGCGACTTCCGGAGCGATTCCGCGTTCCCATCGTGCTCTATTACTATCTGGGCTTTTCGACCTCAGAGATTGCCGAGTTGTTGCATGTACCAGCCGCGACCGTTCGAACGCGTTTGGCTCGCGGCAGGTCGAAGCTCAAGTTCATCCTAGAGGAGGGCGACCGTGAAATCCAATCAAATCAAGCAGGCCTTCGAGTCCATCCAAGCCGATAGCAATCTTGCAGATCGCGTCCTTAATACTGCTGCGGGTGAGCCGCTTCATCGAAAGGGCCACGCGAAGCCTCTCTATGTTGCCGTAATCGGGTGTCTTGTCGGAGTGTTGGCGACCGGAGGGGTCGCCTACGCAGTTATCAATTCCAGCTATTTTGCCTCAGCTTGGGGAAACCACGGCAACGGGGATTCCATTACCTGGACCAACGGCGGCTCATCGGGAACTAAATATACCTACACCAGAGAGTTTGGCGATGGCATCGCGCCCCAAAGCCTGGAAGGCGCAGTCCAGGAGGTTAATCTGTCCGTCGAGGGCAACGGCTATACGCTTGATATCCATGAGATGGCAATCGACCAAAACGGCTGCGGAGCCGTGACGTTTACGTTGTCCAATCCAAATGGAGTTAACTACTACAAGCCAGCAGCAGAGATTGGCGAACTTGTTCTCTATGGTGAAGAAGAGCAGGGCATCGGCACGCCCGATATGAAGTTCGGCGAGGAATGGCCTGACACACGCAGCACAATTGATAAGGACACATCAAGCGATACTGTCATTAATGGCACGATGTACTTTGCCGCTATGGATCGCGAGCGAGATTTGCAACATGCTGTCACCTGGAATATCCATTGGACCGAGGGTGAAGGTGAGAGTGCGAGGCGGTTTGAGGCGTCGACACCCGAGTTCAATATTGGAGCGTACGTCGATACAAAGGAACTCCGCTCCGGTGACTCGCCTCTTGAGATTAGCCCGTTTTCCATCCAGACGCACATCGATGATTTGGGCTATGAAGCAGTTGATAATAAGCTGACCATCAGCTACAAGGATGGATCGGAGCAGATTATCGAAGATGACGACGCAGGGCTGTTCAACTTATATTTTTCTTATGGGCGCAATAGCGGAGAGAACATCTGGGTGCCAACGAAGTTGATTGATGTCGATCAAGTTGTCTCGGTAACCCTTGAAATTGTGAGGTATACATCAACAGGGGAGACCGAAACGAAAGAGCCCTTTACCATCGTCTATTCGTAAGATTTGGGGTCGCTTCCTACTAGGGGAAGCGGCCTCTTTTGCGTTAAATGGAAACGCCGCCGATTTCCATGCGACAGATGAGAGCAGATTACCGCTGGAGCGCGACGTTTCCCCAGATAAAACCGACCAAAATAAACCTGTCCCTATTTGGAAGGGAACGTTGCCCCGACAAGCACGTCGGATTCCCGGACCGGGCGGCCGCCCCCGCGCACAGAAGGGGATTCCTTTTGTGTAGGCTTTGCGGAAATATACTCATTTTGGGATACGCCCGGCGGCGTGGTCTGTTGACGGCACAGCTAACGCCACGTATCCTATCGAACTGCGTGTTTCGTAGGGGGATGCTGACCCCTCGATTCAAGCCGTTGCACTTTACAGAAAGCTGGAATCATTCGAGAAGGAGTACGCTTTGCCTACTATTAACCAGCTGGTTCGCCAGGGCCGTCGTTCCGTGCCCAAGAAGTCCAAGAACGCTGCTCTGCAGCACAACTCCCAGAAGCGCGGCGTGTGCACCCGTGTCTTCACCACGAGCCCCAAGAAGCCGAACTCGGCTCTTCGTAAGGTTGCCCGTGTTCGCCTTGTCAACGGCATCGAAGTTACTGCCTACATCCCGGGTGAGGGCCACAACCTGCAGGAGCACTCCATCGTGCTCGTCCGCGGCGGTCGTGTCCGTGACCTCCCTGGTGTCCGTTATCACGTCATCCGTGGCGCCTACGACGCTGCTCCGGTCCAGAACCGTATGCAGGCCCGTTCCAAGTACGGTGCTAAGCGCCCCAAGGCTAAATAAGCCAGATAACGTTTTGATACTTTCGCCGTGTGCCGCCTAAGCGCCGCACGGTAGACACTTAAGGAGATTTCACATGCCGCGTCGTGCAGCAGCTAATCGTCGTGAGGTTCAGCCTGACGCCGTTTACAACAACCGCCTGGTGACTCAGCTCATCAACAAGGTCCTTCTTGACGGCAAGAAGGCCACCGCTGAGCGCATCGTTTACACCGCTTTCGAGATCGTTGCCGAGAAGTCCGAGGGTGGCGACGCTCTCGCTACCTTCAAGAAGGCTATGGACAACGTCAAGCCCACGCTCGAGGTTAAGCCCAAGCGTGTCGGTGGCGCTACCTATCAGGTCCCGATGGAGGTCAACTCCCGTCGTTCCACCGCTCTGGGCATCCGCTGGATCGTCAACTTCTCCCGCGCTCGCAAGGAGAAGACCATGGCCGAGCGTCTCGCCAACGAGATCCTCGACGCTTCCAACGGCCTGGGCGCTTCCGTCAAGAAGCGTGAGGACGTCTTCAAGATGGCCGAGGCCAACCGCGCGTTCTCTCACTATCGTTGGTAAGTTAAGGTAAGGAACTAACATGGCTAAGCCTAAGTACAAGCTTTCCGATACCCGTAACATCGGCATCATGGCTCACATCGATGCCGGTAAGACCACCACGACCGAGCGTATTCTTTACTACACCGGCAAGACCCACAAGATCGGTGAGGTCCATGAGGGCGCTGCCACCATGGACTGGATGGTTCAGGAGCAGGAGCGCGGCGTAACCATTACCTCCGCTGCTACCACCTGCTTCTGGAACAAGGACGGTAAGGACTACCGCATCCAGATCATCGACACCCCGGGCCACGTTGACTTCACCGCCGAGGTGGAGCGCTGCCTGCGCGTCCTCGATGGCGCTGTCGCCGTCTTCGACGCCGTTGCCGGCGTTCAGCCCCAGTCTGAGACCGTTTGGCGTCAGGCTTCCACCTTCAACGTCCCCCGCATCGCCTTCATCAACAAGTATGACCGCGTGGGCGCTGACTTCTTCAACGCTATCGAGACCATGAAGGATCGTCTCGACGCTAACGCCGTGGCCGCTCAGGTCCCGATGGGCGCCGAGGACAACTTCTGGGGCGTCATCGACCTGGTCACCATGACTGCATGGGACTTCAAGGCCGACGA
>CABRFW010000058.1 GCA_902470265.1 uncultured Collinsella sp. | reverse complement strand
CGTGGGCCATGGGTGCCAAGATCACCATTGACTCCGCCACCCTCATGAACAAGGGCCTGGAGCGCATTGAGGCCATGCATCTGTTTAACTGCGACCTCGATTTCATTAACGTGGTCGTGCAACGTCAGTCCAAGATTCACTCTATGGTCGAGTTCGCCGACGGCTCCGTGATGGCGCATCTCGGTGCATCCGACATGCGTATTCCCATCCAGTTCGCGTTCTCGTATCCCGAGCGTTGGGATACCCCGGCGCCTCGTATCGATTTCCGCGAGCTGGGGCAGCTCACGTTTGATGCTGCCGACATGGATACCTTCCGCTGTCTGGCACTGGCCGAGCGTGCCGGCAAGACGGGTGGCACCATGCCGTGCGTGCTCAATGCCGCCAACGAGGTTGCCGTCGATGCCTTCCTGCACGATGGCTGCAGCTTTACCGATATCGATCGCATTGTGGAATCCTGCATGGACGCCCACGATATGCAGGCGATCGATTCGTTTGAGCAGCTTCGCGACATCGATTCGTGGGCGCGTGAAAAAGCTGCGCAGGTACTCGCCGCAACCCGTTCCTAACCCATAAGGATTGCTTTTTCGTTTTATGGATACTGTTCTGAGCGTTCTATCATCGGTCTTTTGGGGCCTGCTGATGCTTTCCGTCCTCGTGTTTTTGCACGAGGGCGGCCACTTTTTGGCGGCGCGTGTCTGCGGTGTCCGTGTGACCGAGTTCTTTTTGGGCCTGCCGTGCCGCTTTGACATCCATTACACGTCGCGTCGCATTGGAACCAAGTTTGGCGTGACCCCGCTGCTGCTGGGTGGCTACGCTGCCATCTGCGGTATGGATCCGACCGATGTCTCGTGCGCCGATCGCGTGCTCGCGGCTGTCTATCGTCATGGTCGCGTGACCGTGGCCGACCTTGCTGTCGAGCTCGAGCTTTCCGAGGAGGATGTGCTCGAGGCTTGTGCTCTGTTGCTGGGCTGGGGCTCCATCGCACCTTGGTATGAGGAAGGGGAGAAGCCCTTACCGAGCTACTATCCCACCAAGTATCAGACGCTGCCGCGAGACGCGGCGGGCTACACCACCTTTGACGGCCGCCGGTTCGATCGAGAGCATGCGACTGCCGTGGGCGATGTGTGGGAGCTGCCGTGCGGCGAGGCCGAATTCCTTGCGCGCGAGCGCTCGCACACCTATTTGGGCCAGGGCTTTGTCAAGCGCGCCTTTATGCTGCTCGCGGGCATTCTCGTCAATATCCTGACGGGTTTTTTGCTCCTTATGAGCATCTATTCCATCGCAGGTGTCACCGTGCCGGTGGATACCAATGTGATTGGCCAGGTTGACGAAGGCTCGATTGCCGCCTCGGCGGGAATCGAGGGCGGCGACGCGATTCTTTCGGTCGACGGAGTATCGTGCTCTACCTGGATGGACGTTTACGATGCCATCGGCAAGGCTGCCGGTAAGGACGATATCGCCATTGAGTACGAGCGTGACGGTAAGCAGCATTCGACCACGGTTGCGCTCAAAGAGGACGATCGCCTAGGTGTGTATGCCTCTACGCAGGTGGTCCGTTTAGACCCCATCACGTCGGCTCGCCTGTCGTTCTCCTATGTTGTGCAGACAGCGGAGGGCGTGATGCGCCTGCTCCAGCCGCAGCATACGATGGAGATTCTCGATCAGTCCTCTTCAATCGTGGGTATTAGCGTTATGTCCTCACAGGCTGCTGCTGCCGGCCCTGCCACGTTCCTTTCGTTTGCCGCCCTCATTTCATTCTCGCTTGGCTTTATGAACCTGCTGCCCATCCCGCCACTCGATGGCGGCAAGCTAGTCATCGAGATCATTCAGAAGATTGCGGGCCGCGAGCTTCCGCTCAAGGTCCAGACGATTGTGAGCTATGTGGGCATCGCGCTCTTTGCGCTGCTGTTTGTCTATATGCTTCGTTCCGACATCCTTCGATTTATTCTGTAGGGGAGTGTTTGGATTGTCTTTATCCCATCCTTTGCCTCGCGAGCTGACGCGCCCCGTGCATGTGGGCGGCGTGCAGATCGGTGGCGGCGCGCCGGTGGTGGTCCAATCTATGACCTGCACCGATACCGCTGATGCCCAGGCAACGCTTGCGCAAGTGTGCGCGTTGGCGCAGGCTGGCTGCGATATCGTGCGCGTGAGCGTGCCCTCCGAGGCCGCGCTTGAGGGCTTCCGCACCATCTGTGCCGAGTCTCCGGTGCCGATTGTCGCCGATATCCACTTTAACCATAAGCTCGCCATTGGTGCCGTTGAGGCCGGTGCCGCCAAGCTGCGCATCAATCCCGGCAATATCGGCGATTGGGCCAAGGTTGACGCGGTGATCGATGCTGCGGGTGCCGCGGGCTGTGCGATTCGCATTGGCGTGAACGCGGGCTCGCTTGAGCAAGATATTGCCGAGCGCGACGACCTCACGCAGCCCGAAAAGCTCGTGATGTCGAGCGAGCGCTTCGTCAAGCACTTTGAGGATCGCGGCTTTACGAACATTGTGCTTTCGGCCAAGGCCCATAGCGTGCAAACGACGCTCGATACCTATCGAGCCCTGTCACGTGAGATTCCCCACGTTCCGCTTCACCTGGGCGTGACGGAGGCGGGGACCAAGCTTCAGGGCACCATCAAGAGCTCTGTAGGCTTGGGTATCTTGCTTTCCGAAGGCATCGGCGACACCATGCGTGTGTCGCTCACGGCCGATCCGGTTGAGGAGCCGCCGGTCGCCTGGGGAATTCTACAGTCGCTGGGCCTGCGTCGCCGTGGTCCCGAGATTGTCTCGTGCCCCACGTGCGCCCGCTGCCAGGTTAACCTCATTCCCATCGCCGAGGAGGTCACCGAGCGGCTTAAGAACTATTCCGCGCCGCTTTCGATTGCCGTCATGGGATGTGCCGTTAATGGCCCCGGCGAGGCTTCTGATGCCGACCTGGGCGTTGCTTGCGGACGTGGTCAGGCCTTGCTCTTTTCGCATGGCCAGATCATTGGTAAAGTAGCTGAGGACCAAATTGTCGACGCGCTTATGGCAGAGGTCGACAAGCTTATTGAGGAGAAATAAATGACCCGAGCAATGTATATGTCTAAGCTCTATGCGCCGACGCTTAAAGAGGATCCGGCGGACGCTGAGCTCGCCAGCCACCGCCTGCTGCTCCGTGCCGGCATGATCCGCAAGGAGGCCGCCGGTCTGTATTCCTACCTGCCGCTCGCATGGCGCTCGATTCGCAAGATTGAGAACATCGTGCGCGACGAGATGGACGCCGCCGGCGCCCAGGAGCTTATGATGCCTATCATGGTCGATGCCGAGTTGTGGCGTGAGTCCGGCCGTATCGATGCCTATGGCAAGGAGCTTGTGCGCTTTGACGACCGTCATGGTCGCGAGTTCGTGCTGGGCCCCACGCACGAGGAGACCGTCACGGCCCTGGTGCGCAACGAGCTGCGCTCCTATAAGCAGCTGCCAGTGAACCTCTATCACATCCAGGATAAGTTCCGCGACGAGTTCCGTCCCCGTTTTGGCCTGATGCGCGGTCGCGAGTTCATCATGAAGGATGCCTACAGCTTCTCCGCCACGCAGGAGAGCTTGCAGGAGGAGTATGACAAGATGAAGCAGGCCTACGCTAACATTTGCGAGCGCTGCTACATCAAGGCCTTGCCCGTCGTTGCCGACTCCGGCGAGATCGGTGGCGATACCTCCGTCGAGTACATGGCTTTGGCCGACGCCGGCGAGGCTTCTCTTGTCTATTGCGATGACTGCGGTTTTGCCGCCGATGATGAGGCTGCAAGCACCAAGGTCGTCGTGACTGAGGGTCCCGGTGACGGTACGCTTACCAAGGTCGAGACTCCGGGCATGGGCACCATTGAGGCCGTTGCTAAGTTCTTTGGGTTCCCCGAGAACGGCACGCGCAAGTCCCTGGCGCTCATCGATGCCGAGGGCAAGCCCGTCGTGGCCATCGTCCCGGGCGATCACGAGCTCAACGATTGCAAGGCCGAGCACGTCTTTGGCAAGGGCTATCGCATGATGACCGACGAGGAGCTTCAGGCGAACGGTCTGCACAAGGGCTTTATCGGACCGGTTAACCTGCCCGATGGCATTCGTCTGGTCTGCGACGAGAGCCTGCGCGAGTCCAAACAGTGGGCCTGCGGTGCCAACGAGGTCGATTATCACTTTACCGGTGCCTGCCCCGAGCGCGACTTTACCGTCGATGAGTGGGCCGATCTGGTCACCGTTGTCGCCGGCGACCCCTGCCCGCACTGCGGCAAGCCGCTCTCCGCTGCCCGCGGCATCGAGGTTTCTCAGGTCTTCCAGCTGGGCACCAAGTACTCCGAGGCCATGGGTGCCACCTTTATGGATGAGGACGGCAAGGAGAAGCCGCTCATCATGGGTTGCTACGGCGTGGGCGTGTCCCGCTCGCTTGCTGCCGTCGTGGAGCAGCACAACGACGAGCACGGTATCGTCTGGCCGGTCTCCGTTGCCCCGTACGAGGTCGCGGTGATTCCGCTTGATCCCAAGAAGGAAGAGTGCACTACCGTCTGCGAGCAGATTGTTGATGGCCTGTGTGCCGAGGGTATCGAGGTCGTCGTCGACGATCGCGATGAGCGTCCGGGCTTTAAGTTTGCCGATAACGACCTCATGGGCTTCCCGTATCAGGTGGTTCTGGGCAAGCGCGGCCTTAAGAATGGCACCGTTGAGCTCAAGGACCGTGCTACGGGCGAGCGCGAGGACGTGGCGATCGACGAGGTCGTTGCCAAGGTTGCCGAGCTTGTTAAGGCAGCCCGCCGTTAATCGACGATTTCGCTTGTAGTTCGATATGTGGGACGGCCCCGCATTTCTCCAATCGGGGAGATGCGGGGCCGTCCTATTATCTTGTAGCATCCTCGATATCTAAAAGGAAAACCCCACAGCCCATGCGAGCTGCGGGGTTTTCCATTATGCCTCCGATGCGAAATAAATCGCTCAGATATTACTGATAATCGACGACGTCGATCCAGTTCTTCAGGAACTCATCGTTCACGTTGCGCTTACGAGCGAGCTCGGAAGCGGCGACGATGCTCGTCCACTGACGCACGACCTGCATGGGCATGTCGGCACGGTCGCAGTAGAGCTCCAGGTAGGCCTCGGCCTGGTCCTTGCTGTTGAGGGCAAAGAGCAGGTAGGTGGTGGCAACGTCGGCAGCAGGGGAGCCCTGGGTGGCGTGTGCCCAGTCGCACACATAGAGCTGGCCGTCGTCGCCGACGATGACGTTGGAGGGGTTGAAGTCGCCGTGGCAGACCTTGAACTCCTTGGTCATGCCGTCCAGACGCTCCTGAAGGTTGTAGCGCGTGGTGGCATTGAGCTGATCAAGGCTGTCGATCATGCGGGCGTACTTGTCGCGCTGACGGTTGAGCAGCGGGGAGGTGTAGCCGTGGATCTCGATCTGGAGGTCGACGAACATCTCGAGGTACTCACCAAAGCGCTGGGGCTCGGCAGTCATCTTCTCGGCAAGGGTGGTGCCCGGAACCTTCTCGGTCACGAGCGCCCAGCCGTTGGCGTTCTCGAGCTGGGAAACCTCGAGAGCCTTGGGGCTGCGGATGCCGCACTCATTGATGCGGGCAAGATTCAAAGCCTCGTTGAACACGTCGGAGACAGGCTTGGTCTCGTTAAAGACCTTGACAATCTTGTCGCCCAGGTCGTAAACGACCTTGTTGCCACGGCGGACGAGCTCGGTCTTGGAATCGGGTAGCAGCATGGTTGCATCCTTTCAACGATGCGATAGAAGCGACGGCGGGGGTGTGTGAAACACCCGTGCACCCCCGCCGCAAAAAACCGTGCTAAAAACTAGCAGACGGCGTAGTCCTGGGGCTCGCGGCCGTAGTAGGCGTCCAGGTAGAGCTCCTTGATCTCGCTCATGAGCGGGTAGCGCGGGTTAGCGCCGGTGCACTGGTCGTTGAATGCCTGCTCGGTCATCTCGTCGAGGGTGTCGAGGAAGTACTGCTCGTCAACACCGTAGTCGGCGATGGTCTTCTTGACACCGATGAAGTCCTTGAGCTCCTCGAGCTTCGTGATGAAGTTCTCGAAGACCTCCTTGTCGTCCTTGCCCTCGATGCCGCAGTACTTGGCCATCTCGGCGTAGTTGTGCAGCGCGTTGGGGTAAGGATACTGGGAGAAGGTACCCATCTTGACGGGAGCCTCGGCGGCGTTGTAGCGCATGACGCGGGTCAGGATGACGGCGTTAGCGATGCCGTGGGGCAGGTGATGGAAAGCGCCGAGCTTGTGAGCCATGGAGTGGTTGAGGCCCAGGAAGGCGTTGGCGAAGGCCATACCGGCCATGCAGGAGGCGTTGTGCATCTCCTCGCGGGCGTGCGGGTCCTTGGCGCCGTTCGTGAAGCTGGAGGGCAGGTTCTCAAAGACGAGCTTGGCAGCGCGCTCGGAGAGGCCCTTGGTGTAGTCGGAAGCCATGATGGAGACGTAGGACTCGATGGCGTGGGTCATGACGTCGATGCCGGAGGCAGCGGTCAGGCCGCGCGGGGCGGTCATGCAGTTGTCGGCGTCGACGATAGCCATGTTGGGGAGCAGCGCGTAGTCGGCGAGCGGCCACTTGATGCCGGTCTCCTTGTCGGTGATGATGGCGAACGGCGTGCACTCGGAGCCGGTACCCGAGGAGGTCGGGACGGCGACGAAGTAGGCCTTCTTGCCCATCTCGGGGAAGGTGAAGATACGCTTGCGGATGTCCATGAAGTCCATGGCCATGTCCTCAAACTTGCACTCGGGGTGCTCGTACATCATCCACATGATCTTGCCGGCGTCCATAGCGGAGCCACCGCCGACGGCGATGATGACGTCCGGCTCAAAGAGAGCCATCTGCTTGGCGCCGCGACGTGCGCACTGCAGCGACGGATCGGGCTCGACGTCGTAGAAGCAGTCGTGGGCGATGCCCATCTCGTCGAGCTTGGCCTCGATGGCGCGGGTGTTGCCATTCTTGAAGAGGAACTGGTCGGTAACGATGAAGGCGCGCTTCTTGCCCATGACGTTGCCCAGCTCGTCGAGGGCGACGGGCGTGGAACCCTTCTTGAAGTAGACCTTCTCGGGAGCGCGGAACCACAGCATGTTCTCACGGCGCTCGGCCACAGTCTTAACGTTGATCAAGTGCTTCACCCCAACGTTCTCGGAGACGGAGTTGCCGCCCCAGGAGCCGCAGCCCAGGGTCAGAGACGGCTTCATGCCAAAGTTGTACAGGTCACCGATGCCACCGTGCGAGGACGGGGTGTTGATGACGATGCGGCAGGCCTTCATGACGTGCTCGAACAGGCTGATCTTCTCGGCCTGGGCGGGGTGCACGTACAGAGAGGCGGTGTGGCCCGGGCCACCGGCGAGCACCAGGTGCTCGGCCTTGTCGACGGCCTCCTGGAAGTCCTTGGCGTGGTACATGGCCAGGACCGGGGAGAGCTTCTCGTGGGAGAACTCCTCCTTGGCGGGGTCGGTGGAGGTGACCTCGGCGATCAGGATCTTGGTCTTGGCGGGAACCTCGATGCCGGCGAGCTCGGCGATCTTGGCAGCGGCCATGCCGGGGATGCGGTGATCGAGGGCGCCGTTCTTGAACATGGCGGCACGCAGGGCCTCCATCTCGGCACCCTGCTTGACGAAGTAGCAGCCGCGCTTCTGGAACTCGGCCTTGACCTGGTCGTAGATGGTGTCGATGACGGTCACGGACTGCTCGGAAGCGCAGATCATGCCGTTGTCGAAGGTCTTGGAGTGGATGATGGAGTTGACTGCGAGCAGAACGTCGGCGGTGTCGTCGATGACGACCGGGGTGTTACCGGCGCCAACGCCCAGGGCGGGCTTGCCCGAGGAGTAGGCGGCCTTGACCATGCCCGGGCCACCGGTGGCGAGGATGATGTCGACGTCGCGCATGACCATGTTAGTCAGCTCGATGGAGGGGACATCGACCCAGCCGATGATGCCCTCGGGGGCGCCGGCCTTGACGGCGGCGTCAAGCACGAGCTTGGCGGCGGCGATGGTGCACTTGGCGGCAGCCGGGTGCGGGGAGATGATGATGGCGTTGCGGGTCTTCAGGCAGATCAGCGTCTTGAAGATCGCGGTGGAGGTGGGGTTGGTCGTCGGGATGACGGCGCCCACGATGCCGATGGGCTCGGCGATCTTGGTGATGCCGTAAGCCTCGTCGCGCTCCAGGACACCACAGGTCTTGGTATTCTTGTAAGCGTTGTAGATGTACTCTGCGGCGTAGTGGTTCTTGATGACCTTGTCCTCAAGAACGCCGCGGCCGGTCTCCTCGATGGCCATCTTCGCCAACGGGATACGAGCCTTGTTGGCGGCCATGGCGGCCTCATAGAAGATCTTGTCGACCTGCTCCTGCGTGTACGTAGCAAAAAGCGCCTGGGCCTCTCGCATCTGAGCGAGCTTAGCCTCAAGCGCCTCTACGTTGTCCACAATTGCGGGAGTAGTGTTTTCCGGTGACTTTTTCACCATTTGTGTCTCCTTGCGATCGGAGATTTACCCTACGCCTTGCATGATAGCAAGAAATTATTCGGCAAACGGTAAGATTCCTGTAAAAGGCACACTAAAACGCTTCAATAAACTGAAGCGTTTTAACTAAAACTATCTGCCTGCTGCATCGCCTCGCTCATTGGG
>CABRFW010000057.1 GCA_902470265.1 uncultured Collinsella sp. | reverse complement strand
ATCTTGAGACGGTCGACTTGCTCATCGCCCACGCCGGTACGGCGCACATTTTCGACCGCGGTAAAGTAGCGGCGGACGATCTCCATCTTGGAAGCGTCGCGGCAGGCATCGTCATCGGTGATGGCAAAACCGACCATGTTGACGCCCATGTCGGTGGGGCTCTGGTAGGGGCTCTTGCCCAGGATCTTTTCCATCAGGGCACGGACCACCGGGAAGGCCTCGACGTCGCGGTTGTAGTTGACCGTGGTCTTGTTGTAGGCCTCCAAGTGGAAGGAGTCGATGATATTGGCATCGTCGAGATCGGCCGTTGCTGCCTCATAGGCGATGTTGACCGGATGCGTGAGGGGCAGATTCCAGACCGGGAAAGTCTCGAACTTGGCGTAGCCGGCGGCGGTGCCGTGCTTGTGCTCGTGATAGAGCTGCGAGAGGCAAGTGGCGAGCTTGCCTGAGCCGGGGCCGGGAGCGGTGACCACGACGAGCGGACGCGTGGTCTCGACAAACTCGTTCTTGCCGTAGCCATCGTCGGACACGATCAGATCGACATCGTGCGGATACCCCTCGATGGGATAGTGCAGCTTGGCGGGAATACCGAGCGCGTTCAGGCGGTTGCGGAACACATCAGCAGCAGGCTGGCCAGCGTACTGGGTGATGACCACAGCCGCGATGGCAAAGCCGTTGCCGCGGAACAGGTCAACCAGGCGCAGCACATCCTCGTCATAGGTAATGCCCAGGTCACCACGAGCCTTGTTTTTCTCGATGTGGTTCGCGTTGATCGCGATGATAACCTCGACATCGTCGGCGATGCTCTTGAGCATGCGGAACTTGCTGTCCGGTTCAAAACCCGGTAGCACGCGGCTCGCATGATAGTCATCGAATAGCTTACCGCCAAACTCCAAATAGAGCTTGCCGCCAAACTGCGAGATGCGCTCCTTAATGTGAGCAGCCTGCAGCTCGATATACTTCGCGTTGTCGAAACCCTGGCGCATATATGGCTCCCGTCCCGTTTCCATTTAATGTTCTAGGCGATTATAACGGAGCCCGCCCTCCCCGATACCCAGACCATCAACAGGCACCAACCAAACACGCCCACCGCAACCACCGGGGACCCGAGGTAGCTCATTTGGGACGGGAAACAAGGCACTCAGCACCAACAATGAAAACGTCACAGGCAGAGCCAAAGCCAGCGAACGGGCACCCGAGTAGGCAAAGCGCCCTCTGCACCAACGATGGAAAGCGCCGCAGGCAGAGGACGGACAGCGAGCGCCGTCCAGAACGTACAAGTTGGCATGAAAAAGGCAAGGCATAGACCTTTTGGTCATGCCTTGCCTTTTGAATGACAAATTGTCGTTCTGGACGGCGCGCAGCGTCGACTGGTTGCGCGGTTCGTAGAACCGCGCAACATAAGTGCGCCCCCTCCCGCGCACGGAACGGGAGGGGGCTAAAGGTAGGAGTCTACCGGTGGGTTTACCCCGCCGGACAGACGATGACCAGGTGATCCTCTACAGGATCGTCAAGGTTTCCGTGGGGTACCCGTTGGGTACTTAGATCAACACGCAGGCGACGGTCAGGATGATGGCGCAGACGACGGAGAGCGCGACGATGAGCTTAAGGGCAAACTTGAGCCAGGTCGTCCACTCGATCTTGGCCAGGGCGAGACCGCCCATGATGGCGCCGGAGGTCGGGGTGAATAGGTTCACGACACCGATGGCGGCGGAGAAGATCATGACCATGACCTCAGGCGAGAAGCCGAGCTTAACAGCCAGCGGTCCCATGATGGGCATGGAAACGGTGGCCATACCGGAGGTCGAGGGGATCAGGAAGGACAGGCCGAAGTAGACCAGGAAGCTCATGGGAGCGAAGATCACGCCGGACAGGCCAGCCAGGGCATTGGCGGCAGCGTCGAGGACGAAGACATCGAGGCCGGTGTTAGCCATGAGGACGGAGATACCACGGGCGAGGGCGATGACGAGAACAACGGACATCATGTCGGCAGCGCCGGTGATGAAGGTGTTAACGATCTGCTTCTCGGACAGGCCACCGATGATACCGATCAGGACGGCCATGAGGAAGAACCAGGTGGAAGCCTCGTCGAAGTACCACTGGCCAATGGGCAGGCCGGTGATCAGGGCAGACCAGCCCTGGACGACGGCGTTACCGTCGGCGTCGTAGACAGCGCCAGCGTCGAAGAAGTTGGCGACGCCCTCGTTGAGGTCGGCCAGCGGAATGAAGCCGACGATCATGACGACGAAGGTGAAGGCGAAGGCGATCAGAACACCCTTCTGACGACCGGTGAGCTTGACCTCCTTGTGGACCTCGGAAGCAGCCTTGCCGTGAGCCTCTTCGGCGTCCTTGAGCTCCTGCATCGACAGGATGGTGGAACCCTTGTCAGCCTTGACCTTCTTGGCATAGTTCATCACGAAGAAGATGGACATAGCGGTAGTGACAATCCACAGGACGGCACCGAGGCCGATGATGATGGACTGGTTGACCTCAATGCCAACGCCGGTCAGAGCGTCGACGGCAGCGCCGACGGCGAACGGGTTAACCGTGGAGCCCAGGCAGCCGCAGCCAGCGCCGAGCAGGACGGTAGCGGCGCCGACCATGGGGTCGAAGCCAGCGGCCATCATGGTAGCGGCGAGCAGGGCGTAGAAGGGAACGGTCTCCTCGCACATACCATAGGTGGTACCACCGAGGGAGAAGATGAGCATCAGCACGGGAATGAGCATAATCTCGTTGCCCTTAAGCTTCTGCACCAGAACGGCGATGCCGTTGTCCAGGGCGCCGGTCTCGGTCATCATACCGAGGAAGCCGCCCAGGATCATAACGAAGAGGCAGACGGGCAGAGCGTCAGCGAAGCCCTTAATCGGGGCGGTGCAGAAATCGCTCAGACGGGCGGCAGTAACCGCGCCGCCGGACGTGCCGGAGACGATAACGGTAATCACTGCAACAATTGCCAGCAGAGCTAGAAGAATGGTGAACGATGAAGGCATACCGCGCTTTTTCTTAGCGGTCTCAGTCATAGTTCTCATCCCCCCTTCATAAATCATTTACTGATCTCGCCAGAAGCGGCTCTTCCGTGCCGTGCCTGCCGCTTGATGCGAGATTATTACCAGATAAAACTGCTCGGGGTGTGCAGCAATACACCCCGAGCGAGATGCTAGATGCTCTTACTTGAGCGTGGCGTACATGACAGCCTTGATGGTGTGCATGCGGTTCTCGGCCTCGTCGAAGACCTTGGAAGCGGGGCTCTCGAAGACCTCGTCGGTGACCTCCTGCTCGGTGATGCCGAACTGCTCGCACTTCTCGGCGCCAATGGTGGTGTTGGTGTCGTGGAAGCTGGGCAGGCAGTGCAGGAAGATGGCACCCGGGTTGGCCATAGCCATGACCTCGGAGGTGACACGATACGGGGTGAGCTGAGCGATGCGCTCGGCCCAGACCTCGTCGGGCTCGCCCATGGAGACCCACACGTCGGTGTAGATAACGTCGGCACCGGTGACGCCGTCCTTGACGTCGGTGGTCAGCTTGATGGTGCAACCGTTGGCCTCGGCGATGGGCTTGCAGGCCTCGATGACGTCGTCGGCGGGCATGCACTCCTCGGGGCCGCAGGCCACGAAGTTCATGCCGAGCTTGGAGCAGACGACCATGAGGGAGCGAGCGACGTTGTTCTTGCAGTCGCCCATGAAGACGAGGGTCTTGCCCTTGATGTCGTAGTTGAAGTTCTCCTGGACGGTCAGGATATCGGCGAGCATCTGGGTGGGATGCCACTCAGTGGTCAGGCCGTTCCACACGGGCACGCCGGACTTAGCAGCGAGCTCCTCGACGTCGTCCTGGGCAAAGCCACGGAACTCGATGCCGTCATACATGCGGCCGAGAACGCGGGCGGTGTCCTCGATGGACTCCTTCTTGCCCATCTGCGACGAACCGGGATCGAGATAGGTCACGCCCATGCCCAGGTCCATGCCGCCGACCTCGAAGGCGCAGCGGGTACGAGTGGAGGTCTTCTGGAAGAGCAGAACGATGTTCTTGCCCTCGAGATAGCGATGCGGAACGCCAGCGCGCTTCATATCCTTGAAGTTCTTGGAGAGCTTGAGCAGGTACTCGATCTCCTCGGTGGTGAGGTCGAGAAGCTTGAGGAAGCTACGGCCGGAGAGGTTAACACCCATGGTTCGATTCCTTTCGAAGAAATGAATTACGTAAGTATCAGTGTTGCCCGTTTAACGGGCGAAGCCGGTGCGGTTGTAGGGGGACCGCACCGGAAACGGAAAGACTTAGAGGTCCTCGCGCCAGAAGGGCATGCTCATGCAGCGCGGGCCGCCGCGGCCGCGGGAGAGCTCGGCGGAGGGCACGACGAGAAGGTCCAGGCCCTCCTTGTACAGCACGTCGTTGGTGACGGTGTTGCGGGCGTAGACGCAGATCTTGCCGGGCTCGACGCACAGGGTGTTGGAGCCGTCGTTCCACTGCTCGCGGGAGGCCGCGATCGGGTCGCCGCCGCCGCAGGGGATCAGCTTGACCTGGTCGACGCCGGTGGCGTCCTCCAGGACGTGCTCGAGGGTGTCCTCGATCAGGCGGATGTTCACGTCGCCCGGGTTCTTGCCGGCGGTCAGCTCGTAGACGCGCAGGGTGCCCATGATGGCGGGGTGGATCGTGAACTTATCGACGTCGATCTGGGTGAAGACCGTGTCGAGGTGCATGAAGGCGCGCGAGACCGGGATGTCGAAGGCCAGGATGCGCTCGACCTTGGAGTCCGAGTTCCAGAAGATGTTCTGGGCCATGACGTCGATCGCGGCGGCCTGGGTGCGCTGGGAGATGCCGACGGCGAGGGTCTTCTCGTTGATGTTCAGCACGTCGCCGCCCTCGGTGTGGAACTGGCAGTCGCGGCGGAAGTACAGCGAGACGTCCTTGTAGTCGGGGTGGTACTTGAAGACGTACTTGCCGTACAGGGTCTCGCGGTTGCGGGTGACCGAGTACATGCGGTTGAGGTTGACGCCCTCGCCGACGACCGCGAACGGGTCGCGGGTGAAGTAGAGGTTGGGCATCGGGTCGATGATCAGGTCGGACTCGGACTCGGAGTTGACCAGGGAGTCGAGGGTCGTGGAGGCCGTGAGGGGCATGTCGATCTCGGACTTGGTCATGCCGGCCATGGTCTTCTTGACGAACTCGAGGTTGTCCTCGATGGAGTCCAGCTTCTCGCGGACGATCTGCGGCATGTGCTGGCCGCGGATGCCGGCCTCGGCGATGTACTGGTCGGTGAACTCGGCGCGGGCGCCGGGGACCTGGTCGAACACCTCGGCGACGAGGTTCTCGAGATAGAGGACCTCCACGCCCTGGTCCCTCAGGATCTGGGCGAAGGTGTCGTGCTCCTGCTGCGCGACCTCCAGGAACGGGACGTCGTCGAACAGGAGTCGCTCGAGCTCGTCGGGCGGCAGGTTGAGGAGCTCGTCGCCGGGACGGTGCAGGCAGACCTTCCTGAGCTTGCCGATCTCGGAAGGCACGTGCAGACCTTTCGTCATGGCCTCCTACCTTTCTTTCGGGCCCTTGTCAGGGCCGATTCGTTAGCGCCCCTCCGTGTGAGGCGTTATTGCTGACGACATATTTATATCCAAAATCAGCCCATACTTCCACCTTGCCCCCGAACGGTTTTTTATAGGGGGTGAACGGCATACACATATACTTCACGCATGGCACACTTCATCTTAATAAAGCGTATTTACGTGCTTAAACGCGTTTTCAATCCTAAAATCAAATGGAACTTAACTTTGTTAAACCATCCTCAAATTGCATATTTCCACTAAAGCTATGAATAGAATTAGCGGTTCATACCGCGTCTCAACCATTTTCATTTTTATTCAGAAAAAAGTTTGTCCTATTCATTTCTGGTAAATTAATTACCGTTTACCAGACGCTTGATACCGTTCACCGGAAACTCAGTATAAGGCCCAGCGGATACCGGCTCGCTTTACGGCCCCATTTGTAACAACTTGACTTCTCGGTATAGAAAAACGGACCCGTTTCACTAGGGAAACGGGTCCGTTTTCGATTATCTTCGGCCAATTTAGATAACGCCCTCGAAGATCATCGGAATCCTAGCGATCAAACTCCGCCAGCGCCTCGCCCAAAAGCCTCAGGCCCTCGCGCAGAACGTCCTCGCTCGCGCAGTAGCCCAGGCGTGCGCCACAGGGAAGCTCAAAGCGGCTGCCGGGTACCAGCAGCACTCCCCTCTCGGACAGCAGGCGCTTGCAGAACTCCTCGTCGTCCTCGGGAATATCCAGCTGGATAAACGAGGTAGACACGCCCTGTGGGGCCGTCCAGGAAACGCGATGCTGCGTATCGATCCAAGCCTGCGCGATATCGCGGTTGCCAAACACGATCTTGCGATTGCGCTCGAGGATCTTGTCCTTGTGCTCAAGCACATAGGTCGCCAAGGCGTCGTTGAACACACCGCCGCAGATCATGGTGTAATCGCGATAGGTACGGATGCGGTTGGACACCTCTTCGTCGGCCACGACCCAGCTCACGCGGGCCGCAGGCGTCGAATAGGTCTTCGACAACGAGTTGGTGACAATGGCCCTCTCGTACACGTCGACCATCGACATAAAGGACTCAGTGTTTTCGAGCGGCAGATACACCTCGTCGCACAGCACGTAGGCGCCCACCGAACGGGCGATCTCGGCAATCTGGCCGAGCATATCGGTATCGAGCACCGTACCGATGGGGTTCGATGCGTTGTTGATGCAGATGAGTCTGGTGTTGGGGCGCACCAAGCGCTTGAGTTCCTCGATATCGGGCTTCCAGCCGAGTTCCTCGCGAAGCTCCCAATACTCGACCTCGGCGCCCAGCGTGCGCGGAATCTCGTAGAGCGGCGCGTAGGTGGGCCACTCGGCGATAACATGGTCACCGGGCTCGACCACAGCCATGATGGCGTTGAGGTTAGCGCCCGTGCAGCCATTGGTCTGCAGGATGTGATCGGGATTGACCTCCCGACGATACAGCTTGGCAACCTCGGCCTTAAACTCCGGCGAGCCCTCGATCCAGCCGTAGTTCATCTTCTCGCGATCCAGGCGCTCGTAGAACGTGGCGCCGTCCTGTTCATCAAGCGCGCGCAGCTCGCCCATGGTGAGCGACGAGATCGTCGACTGGGCGATGTCCCACGTGGCGCTCTTCTCCCAAACGTTGAGCCATTCCTCAACGCCAATCGTCTTGATGTCCATGGCCAAGCTCCTTACAAAAGCAGTCATCCAATCGTGTTGACGTTCCTCATACAAGATTGGGGCGGTGCGAAAACCCGCACCGCCCCAATGGGAGACATCTAATGGCAGCTAGATGTATGTATTATGACCTGTACGGGTCCTAGAAGACCCTAGAGGTCCTCGCGCCAGAAGGGCATGCTCATGCAGCGCGGGCCGCCGCGGCCGCGGGAGAGCTCGGCGGAGGGCACGACGAGAAGGTCCAGGCCCTCCTTGTACAGCACGTCGTTGGTGACGGTGTTGCGGGCGTAGACGCAGATCTTGCCGGGCTCGACGCACAGGGTGTTGGAGCCGTCGTTCCACTGCTCGCGGGAGGCCGCGATCGGGTCGCCGCCGCCGCAGGGGATCAGCTTGACCTGGTCGACGCCGGTGGCGTCCTCCAGGACGTGCTCGAGGGTGTCCTCGATCAGGCGGATGTTCACGTCGCCCGGGTTCTTGCCGGCGGTCAGCTCGTAGACGCGCAGGGTGCCCATGATGGCGGGGTGGATCGTGAACTTATCGACGTCGATCTGGGTGAAGACCGTGTCGAGGTGCATGAAGGCGCGCGAGACCGGGATGTCGAAGGCCAGGATGCGCTCGACCTTGGAGTCCGAGTTCCAGAAGATGTTCTGGGCCATGACGTCGATCGCGGCGGCCTGGGTGCGCTGGGAGATGCCGACGGCGAGGGTCTTCTCGTTGATGTTCAGCACGTCGCCGCCCTCGGTGTGGAACTGGCAGTCGCGGCGGAAGTACAGCGAGACGTCCTTGTAGTCGGGGTGGTACTTGAAGACGTACTTGCCGTACAGGGTCTCGCGGTTGCGGGTGACCGAGTACATGCGGTTGAGGTTGACGCCCTCGCCGACGACCGCGAACGGGTCGCGGGTGAAGTAGAGGTTGGGCATCGGGTCGATGATCAGGTCGGACTCGGACTCGGAGTTGACCAGGGAGTCGAGGGTCGTGGAGGCCGTGAGGGGCATGTCGATCTCGGACTTGGTCATGCCGGCCATGGTCTTCTTGACGAACTCGAGGTTGTCCTCGATGGAGTCCAGCTTCTCGCGGACGATCTGCGGCATGTGCTGGCCGCGGATGCCGGCCTCGGCGATGTACTGGTCGGTGAACTCGGCGCGGGCGCCGGGGACCTGGTCGAACACCTCGGCGACGAGGTTCTCGAGATAGAGGACCTCCACGCCCTGGTCCCTCAGGATCTGGGCGAAGGTGTCGTGCTCCTGCTGCGCGACCTCCAGGAACGGGACGTCGTCGAACAGGAGTCGCTCGAGCTCGTCGGGCGGCAGGTTGAGGAGCTCGTCGCCGGGACGGTGCAGGCAGACCTTCCTGAGCTTGCCGATCTCGGAAGGCACGTGCAGACCTTTCGTCATGGCCTCCTACCTTTCTTTCGGGCC
>CABRFW010000056.1 GCA_902470265.1 uncultured Collinsella sp. | reverse complement strand
CAAGATCGCGACGCTTGTGGGTGTGGGTTCGTCGATTTGCGGCGGTTCTGCCATCGCCGCGACCGCGCCCGTCATCGATGCCGACGATCGCGAGATTGCCCAGGCCATTTCGGTCATCTTCCTGTTTAACGTTATCGCGGCGCTCGTGTTTCCGACGCTCGGCGGCATGCTCGGGCTGACCAACGAGGGCTTTGGCCTGTTTGCCGGCACCGCCATCAACGACACCTCGTCGGTAACGGCCGCGGCGAGCGCCTGGGACAGTATGCATCCCGGCGCCAATGTGCTCGAAAGCGCCACAGTGGTCAAGCTCACCAGGACGCTGGCCATTATTCCCATTACGTTGGCTCTCGCATGCTGGCAGATGCATCTGGCGCGCAAGGCCGGCGGCGACGCCAAAAGCACGTTCTCGCTTAAACGCGCGTTTCCCATGTTCGTGCTGTTCTTTGTGCTGGCGAGCGTAATCACCACGGTGCTTCAGCTTCCTGCATCCATTACGGCGCCCATCAAGGAGCTGTCGAAGTTCTTTATCGTGATGGCCATGGCGGCTATTGGTTTTAATACCGATATCGTCGAGCTGGTCAAAAAGGGCGGCAAGCCCATCGCCCTGGGCTTTTGCTGCTGGATTGGCATTGCGTGCATGAGTTTGGGAATGCAGCACGTGCTGGGAATCTGGTAGAGAAGTAGCTTATTTGCGCGCTGCGTGCTGGTGAGCGCATGTCCACGGTGGAGCGATAGGAGCTCTTGCGGGTATGGCTTGTCCGCAGGTTGATAGGTCCCGAAGAGCTCTTATCGCCCCGCCAGGATGGCGATGCGGGGCAACTCATATACTCGCAGGACGGCGGCTTCTGCCCTATAGTGTTTGGTGAGCAATATCGTTCAATTTTGAAACACTCGGTCGTACGACCGTCGGCGGTTGCACGTCGCCGCGGACAGGGGCAAATCATGGATAGCGATGCCAAGCTGAACATCTTGACCGATGCCCTAGCTGCTGCCGGGGCCTCGGCATTGGCAATCGATGCGCGTGGGGACGTCGCGATCTCGACCATGAATGACGCGGCGCTTGAGCGGGATGCGGCAGCTTTTGTCGCTGAGCGTCTCGACCGTATAGGAGACGGCGCGCGTCTGGTTATGGGGCGTGCGGGTACGCGCCTGAGCCTGACCGTTCGCCCCACCGACAAAGAGGGCGGGAGGCTTTGGGTCGTTGTGGTCCGCGAGGTGCGCGGTGCCGCGGCGCATGCGGGCATCGAGTGGCTCAACGCCGACGAAGTTGAGGCCCGCTACGAATCGAGCGCGTACGGCATCGTTGAGGGGGCGGCCTCGGTGGCTGCGCCGGTTGCAGAGAGTTACGCGCGCGGTGTGCCTCTTATGCTCGAGGGCGAGCTGGGAGCGGGTCAGGTCGAGATCGCCAAGCGCCTCTATCTGGACGGTCCTTTTGCCGATCAGCCCTTTGTTTCCGTTGCGCTCGATGAGCTCACCGAGCGCGGTTGGCGCCATGTACTCAAAAGCGTCGAATCGCCGTTGTTCCAAATGGGGCTGACCCTTTGCATTGAGGGCTGGAACGCGGTTGGCCCCCAGCGCCTCCGCGAGCTGGTCTCCACGATGACCGACACCGCGTTGGCGACGCGCTGCCATGTGGTGCTGACGGCGAATGACATGCCGGGCGGCGGCGAAAGTGATCAAGCCGCCTTTGTGACCGAGCGCTTCGCCTGTGCGGTGAGCGTCGCGCCGGCAATCGCCGAGCAGGGAGCCGCGTCGACGAAGGTCGCGCGCTATTTGGAATATCTCGCTGATGCATTTGGGACGGCAGCGCCCACGCTGTCTGCCGCGGCGACGAAGACGCTCGATGCTTACCGCTGGCCGCGCAACTATCTGCAGCTCCGCGAGGTCTCGGAACGACTGTATATATTGGTGGGGACGGGCACGGTGGACCGCGCTGTGGCGGAGGAAGTGCTCGCCCAAGAGGACGTGATTAAGACCGCAACCTTTGGCGCCCCGACGCTTGAAAGTGACCTGTATATCCTGCGACCGCTGGCCGATACCGAGCGAGATATCGCGCATCTGGTTGTAGACCATCTCCACGGCAACCGAACCCGTGCGGCGGAGGTGCTGGGCATAAGCCGTACAACGCTGTGGCGCTTGCTGAAGGACGATGACCGTTGAGCGAGGCGCCCGTGACCGCACGCGACGCGTGTGCTACAGTCCAAAGCGTTATTGTTTCGATTTGGTTACGGCGTGCGAGGGCATATGGCTGAGACTTCAAAACCGAGCCGCAGAAGGCGGAGTGCCGCGCCGGTCAACCGACGCACAACATCGGTGACGTGGGGCAAACACGCCTCGGGGTTTGATGGCTCGTTCAAGCGCACTAAATACGGCTATCCTTCGGCAAGCGCCCGCTTGGCAATGCAGGCAGAGTCCTCGCTGTGGGGCCGCAAACGCGTGGTGGGCTCAAAGCTCAAGCACGACGGAACGCTCGGCTACATCAGCCGCGGGGCGGCTCGCCGCAGCGGGCTCAATCCCGCCGGCTGGCATCGCTACGTGCCGATCGTGGCCGCCGTTGCAGTGATTGTCATCGCGCTCGCTGCGCTCGGATATGCCGGCGGTGGCGCCAACTTGGACGCAGTGTTTAAATCGCCCGAGCTCGCGCATGTAGGTACAGAAGTTGTCGAGGGCGCTCAGGCCCAGACGAGCGTCGCGCCCCAGCGCGGTATCGTTGCGGCGGCCTCCACCATCGCCGATGTGCAAAAGGACGAAGACAAGCAAGGCGACGACGTCGATGCGAATCAGACGAGCGAAACGGCAATAACTCCATCGGCGGGATAGGTTGCGAGTGGGGCAGCTAATTTGGGACGGGGCTTTTTTAGCTGCCCAAGACAGTGGCTCATTCGATGTCAGTCGCCAAAAGCGAGCGAGCCGCATTTGCGCCAAGGTGACGTGAAATGAGAGGGCGCTGACCTTCTGGTCGCGCCCTCGAAATTGAACGTCAGATTGGCGTGAATGCGGCCCGCGCAGCGTCAACGAGCCCGCCGTTCGGTAGAATGGCGGAACTAATTACCTTACGTAGACCACGTTGTCGCGGCGGGGTTTGGGCTCGGGCAGCGTGTCCTCGGCATAGCCCAGAATGCAGTGACCGACACCGCGCAGGCTGCCGTCGGCGGGTAGACCCCAACTGGCCAGTAGCTCCAGGCCCTCGGGCGAATCGAAAACCTCGTGGGCGCGATGAATCCAGCACGAATCAACGCCCAGCGCATAGGCAGCGTTGAGCAGGTTGCCCATGGCGAGCGAGCCGTCTTCCAGATGTGTGGGCACGCTGCGGTCAACCAGCACCACCACAACGGTCTTGGCGCCATAGAAGGGGTCGCTGTTGCTGCCCATGACTTGCGCGTTGAGCTGCGAGAGACGCTCGACGGTCGCGAGGTCGGTGACGGCGACAAACGTCACCGGCTGGCGGCCCATGCCGCTCGGTGCATATTGGCCGGCTTCGATAATACGTGCAAGCTTTTCGGCCTCGACGGGACGATCGCTGTAGTTGCGGCAGCTGCGGCGGTGAATGAGTGCTTCGATAGTCTCCATGGTGTCTCCTTGCGGTGGCGTTGCAGATGCCCCGTTCATACCCGTCGGGCTCAAACGATAGACGGTCAATTGCCCGGCCAAAAGGATAGATTCCAATTGGGAAAGTAGGTTTGCATAAAAGTACCTTCAGAATGTGACAAACAAATGGGATGGTTAAACGTTTTATCCCGTCTACCCTGCGGTTTTTTACCACTTGCCTAAATGACGAACGCATAACCTCTGATAAAGGTTTTACTAAAGGAGTACCAACGTTTATCAATGCGCCGTGGTGGCGCCGGGCCAGGAGGTAACATCATGTTCCAGGCTGGAGATGTCGTCGAGACCGATTTCGAAGGATTTCTGAAGCTGCTGCGTTCCAAGACGCGCGCTTTCGTGTCGATCAACGATCACGAGTACTACATCACGCACACCGATGGCTATTGGCGTGTTCAGGATTGCGAGGCCCTCAACGACAAGGGCCACTTTACTGACTGTTCTGAGTTGGTCAACACGGTCTGCGAGGTCGTCGAGCTGCCGTGGATTGCCGGCAAGAGCCTGCATGACAGCTTCTCGGGCGCTACGGTCTATGAGGCCGTCGCCGCTTAACAGGCAATAAAACCCGATTTTCACGTGACCGCTGGCGCCGCCCCCGCGCCGGCGGTCTTTTTCTGCCGATAGGCCATAAAAATGCACGCATTTGCGGAGAGCCTGTTGACGATAGTCAAAACTCGGACTAATCTAGAGACACATAATTGGTCAAAAATCGGACAATTGAATGGTGGGATAGATGAATAGTGCGGTTACGCTGGTCGACTTCGATCGGTTGCTCAATGGACTCGACCATATCTATTCGGAGTTCTCGCGCGCCTGCGGCCTTTCGGACTGCGCCTATTGGATGCTCGTCGACACTAGCACGGCGGGCGGCAGTATTGCCGTAAGCCGTCTGACAAGCGAATGGTTCTACAGCAAGCAGACCATCAACTCGGCAATTAAAACCTTGACGGCGCGGGGCTTCGCAACGTTGGGGTTTGCCGAAGGCAGTCGTAAGAACAAGGTTGTGAGCCTGACCGAAGAGGGCAGGCGATTTGCCGAGCGTTATGCGCTGCCGGCACTCAAGGCCGAGCAGCGAGCCTTTGGCGCGCTTGAGCCATGTGAGCAGCGCGAGATTATGCGCTTGATCGGCAAATTCTCTCAGGTGCTCGGCGATGAGTGCGATGCCTTTAAGCAGCATATCGCTGCCGAGAGCCAAGCCGAGAATCAAGGTGAGGGGGAGTCGTGCGACTGTTAATGAGGTTTTTGAAGCCCTATCGAGGGCTTGTCGCAGTGACGCTGCTGGTGCTGCTGGTGGATAACGTCGGTACGCTGCTGGTTCCCACGATGCTGGCGAACATGGTCAACACCGGTATTACCACGGGCGATATCGACTACATTTTACGCAACGGCCTATACATGTTTATCGCGACCAGCATGGCTAGCGGCGGCACGGTGCTGGGCTGCTATCTTTCGGCGCGCCTGGCCGCCAACGTGGCTTGCGATATCCGCAATGCCGTGTACGACAAATCGCTCGAGCTCGCGGCCAGCGATTTTGAGCGCTTTGGCACCGGATCGATGATCACGCGCTCGCTCAACGACATCAACGTGATTCAGCAGGCGATTCTGCAGACGATTCAGCTGGTGCTGCCCGTGCCGTTTTTGGCTGTGGCGGGCATCATCTTCGCCTGGTTTATCGATCCCGCCATGGGCACGCTTCTGGGCGTAGTCGTTGCGATTGTGCTGGTGGCGGCGGTCTTTACGGTTGCCAACGCGGCGCCGATTTTTATGCGCCTACAGGGCTTTATCGACCGCATGAACGTGGTGCTGCGCGAGAATATTGTGGGCGTGCGCGTCATCCGTGCGTTTAACAAGGAGCGCCACGAGGAACGGCGTCTAGACGAGGTGTTTAGCGAATACGCCGCCAACGCCATCAAAGTCAACCACCTGTTTGTGGGCCTCGACAGCTCAAGCTTCTTTTTGATGAACATCGCCGAGGTGGCGGTGCTGTGGGTGGGCGGCAACCGCGTAGGCGCCCACGCCATGCAGATTGCGAGTATCTCGGCGGTGCTGGAGTATGCAATTCTGATCCTGTTCTTTGTGATGATGGCCCAGATGGTGGTGCTGACGCTTCCGCGTGCTGCCGCGTGCCTGAACCGTGCGCAGCAGGTGTTGGAGATTGAGCCGAGCATCGTGGACGGCGAGCGCACGCTGGATGACGGGGCGCGCGAGCCCCAAGACGAAGCCGATGCGGTGGCCGTGTTCGACCACATGTCGTTTCGCTTTGACGATGCCGACGAGGACACCCTGTGCGACCTGAGCTTTGCCTGCCGTCGCGGTCAGACGACTGCGATCGTTGGCTCGACAGGCTCGGGCAAATCGACGGTGGCAAAGCTTCTGCTGCGCTTCCACGATGCCACCAAGGGCTCCATTCGCCTGAATGGTGTGGACCTGCGCGAGCTTACGCAAGACGAAATCCGCGGGCGCATTGCCTATGTGCCGCAGAAGGCGTGGCTGTTCTCGGGCACGGTGGCGAGCAACCTTCGCTTTGGTAACGAAGGCGCGACCGAGGGCGACATGCTTCACGCGCTTGAGGTTGCCCAGAGCACCTTTATACTCGACCAGCCGCAGGGGCTCGATACCCCGGTTGCCCAGGGCGGTACGAACTTCTCGGGTGGTCAGCGCCAGCGTTTGGCAATCGCCCGTGCGCTCATGAAGCATGCCGATCTATATATCTTCGATGACAGTTTTTCGGCCCTGGACTTTAAGACCGATGCCGCCCTGCGTCATGCGTTGCAAGACGAGACGCGTGACGCTGCGGTGCTCATCATCGCGCAGCGCATCTCGACGATCTTGCACGCCGACCAGATCGTCGTGCTCAAGGATGGCGAGGTTGTGGGTCTGGGCACGCATGGCGAGCTTATGGAAACCTGCGAGGTGTACCGTGCCATCGCGGAATCGCAGATGAAGGGAGGTGAGTAGCATGACCGAGGAGCTCAAGAAGCAGGGCGGCGTTGATGACGCCGCTGCCGCGGGACTGGTCGAGGAAACGGCTGCCGCGTCGACCGAGCTGGATGACGCCGCCAAGGCTGCGGCCGAGCGCGAGGCTCGCCGCCAAGCGCTCTACGAGGAAAACGAACGTGCCGAGGACGAGCGCGCCCGCGCCGAGGCAGAGCGTATGCGCGACGTGGACGACGAAGACGAGGACGAGACGCCTCGGGATACCTGGGCGACGGTGCGCCGCCTGTGGAGTGAGGCTGCCGGCGACCATTGGCGCTTCTATATCGTGTTCGCGAGCATTGTGTTCTATGTCATCTTTAACACTGCCGCGCCGGCATATAGCGCCCGCGTGATCGATGAGCTGTGGGGCCACATTCAGGTAGCGTTTGTCAACAACGCCACCTTCAGCATCACCTGGGAGAACTGTGGCAGGACTATCTTCATCTACTTTTTGATTTGGACGGCCGCCGCTTCGTTCTACGCGCTCCAGAGCTTTTTGATGTCGAGCGTGGCCGAACGCCTCAATCTACGCCTGCGCAACCGCATCGCGCAAAAGCTCAACCGTCTGCCGCTCGCCTATTTTGACGCGCATCGTCCCGGCGAGGTCGTCAGCCGCGCGACCAACGACCTGGACAAGATGTCCGAGAGCATGCAGCGCGGATTGCTGCAGCTGCTCGTGTCGATCGGCACGGTTGTTGGTGCTGTGAGCGTGATGTTCGTGTTCAGCGTGCAGCTTACGCTCGTCTTTCTGTTCTTTACGGCACTGTCGCTGCTGGTGACGAAGGTCGTCTCGCGCCGCACACACGATGTGACGGGCGAGCGCCAGGAGTGGGTGTCCAAGATTACGAGTGCGGTCGAGGAAGGCTATTCGGGCCGTCTGGTGATCCGCGCGTTTAACCGCGAACGTCAGAGCTCCGCTGAGGTGCACGAGGCTTCGAAGGAACTGGCTCGTGTGAGCACCAAGGCCGACTTTATGATCAATGCTGTCGGCCCCGCAGTGCGCTTTATCGGCCGTTTGGCGCAGATCGTTATTGCGCTTGTGGGCTGCAGCATGCTGGTTGCCGGTCACATGACCGTCGGCGTGTTCCAGGCGTTCTTCCAGTTTATCTACGAGGCGTCCGAGCCCATGACGCAGTTGTCGTTTACCTTCAACTCGCTGCAGAGCGCGCTGGCGAGTGCAGAGCGCGTGTTCGACCTGCTCGATGAGCCCGAGATGGAGGCCGATCCGCTGCCGGACAAGGCCGCCAAGCTGCCGGGTCGCGTGGAGGGCCGCGTCTCCTTTGAGCATGTGCGCTTTGGTTATTCGCCCGACAAGCCGCTTATGCGCGACGTGTCGTTTACCGCCGAGCCGGGCCAGAAGATTGCCGTGGTGGGAACCACGGGCGCAGGCAAGACGACGCTCATCAACCTGCTCATGCGCTTCTACGAGATTGACGGCGGGCGTATTACGCTCGACGGCGTGGATACGAGCCGCATGGATCGCGGCGAGCTACGTCAGCAGTTTGGCATGGTGCTGCAAGACGCCTGGCTGTTCGACGGCACGATTGCCGAGAACATCGCCTACGGCTGCCCCGAGGCAACGCGCGAGGAGATTGTTGCGGCTGCGCGCGCCGCCCAGGTTGACTTCTTTGTGCGCACCATGCCGCAGGGCTACGACACGCGCGTGGCCAACGATGCCGAGAGCATCAGCCAGGGCCAGCGTCAGCTGCTGACCATCGCTCGCGTGCTGCTCAACAACCCGGCGATTCTCATTCTGGACGAGGCGACCTCAAGCGTGGACACGCGTACCGAGCTTGCTATCGGCCGCGCCATGGACGCGCTCATGCGCGGGCGCACGAGCTTTGTGATCGCGCATCGCCTGTCGACGATCGTGGACGCCGACCTGATCTTGGTCATGGATCACGGCAACATTATCGAGCAGGGCACGCATAAGGAGCTGCTGGCTGCCGAGGGTGCCTACGCCGACCTCTATTTGAGCCAGTTCGCCTAATGTGACAAAGGGACAGTCCCACATGTCACATCAAAAAGAAAGGCGCGCCGGGGATGAATTCC
>CABRFW010000055.1 GCA_902470265.1 uncultured Collinsella sp. | reverse complement strand
GTCGCCGAGAGCGAGCAAGTGACGCAGGACCACGTGCTCGAGGCGGCGATGTACCAGGGAAGGAGGGACCAATGATAGCTGAGGGGACCTTCGAGCTGCATCCAGGTGATGCGTTGTATCCCGAGACCGTTTTGGAGCTTTCTGATATACCCCAGACGCTTTATGTGCGCGGCAACCCCGAGGTGCTTTCGACGCCCGCGCTCTCCATCATCGGCGCGCGCAAGGCCTCGCCGTATGGTCTTGCCGTGGCAGAGCTTGCGGCAAAGGTGGCGATCGAGGCGGGAGTGACGGTTGTTTCGGGCGGCGCGGTCGGTTGTGACCAGGCCTCGGGTTGGGCTGCGGTCAACGCCGGCGGCAAACACGTCGTGGTGCTGGGGACGGGCGCCGACGTGGAATATCCGCGTTCGAGCGCGGGGCTTATTACTCGCACGCTCGATACGGGTGGCGCGGTCGTGTCGATCTCTCCGTGGGGCATGGGTCCGCGCAAGTTCGCCTTTCCGCGCCGCAATCGCGTGATCGCGGCCCTGTCGCAAGCCCTCTTTGTATCCGAGGCGGGTATGCCTTCTGGGACGTTTTCTACAGCCGAGGCTGCTATGGATTTGGGGCGCGAACTTCTTGCCGTGCCGGGGTCGATCCTATCGCCCGAGTCGCGTGGCACGAATTACCTCATTGCGAACGGTGCCTGCTGCATCGTCGACGAGGAATCTATCGAGATGGCTATCTCACGCATCTACGGAACCCTGCGCTACTCGCGCCCCGATGCTCCCGGCATTGCCGACTTGGATCCAACGCAGCAGACCGTGATGCATGCGCTCATCGCCTCTCCGCTCAAGGTCGACGACATCGCGGCGCTCGTCTCGCTCGATGCTGTCGGCGTACTCAAACTCTTGGGTTCGCTTGAACTCGAGGGCCTTATCGAGCGCATGATGGATGGAAGGTATGCGCCCTCCAAGTTTGCCCTTCACGCCCAGACACCCTTCGGTCACAATGGAAAACGTGTCAATTAGAAAGGTGTTTGCAGATGCAGTTCGATCAGGTGACAGTTATCGGTGGCGGTCTGGCGGGTTCGGAGTGCGCGATCCAGCTGGCAGATCGCGGGTTTGCCGTAAAGCTGTGCGAGATGCGCCCCCAGGTGAGCTCCCCGGCCCACCATACCGATCACCTGGCAGAGCTCGTCTGCTCCAATTCGTTTAAGTCGACCCGTCCGGATTCCGCGGCTGGTTTGCTGAAGGCCGAGCTTGAGCGCATGGGTTCAGTCCTGCTCGATTGCGCCCATCGCGCGGCTGTTCCCGCCGGTGGCGCCCTGGCGGTCGACCGCGTCAAGTTTTCCGAGCTTGTCGAGGCCGAGGTTGCCGCCCGTCCCAATATCGAGATCATTCACGGCGAGGTCACGCAGATTCCCGAGGGCCACGTGGTCATTGCCGCGGGCCCGCTGTGTTCACCGGCGCTGAGCGAAGAGGTCATGAAGCTCGTCGGCGGCGATGCCCTTGCGTTTTTCGATGCCGCGGCGCCGATCGTCGATGCCTCCACGCTCGATATGGACGTGCTGTTCTCGCAGTCGCGCTACGAGGAGCAGGGGAGTGGCGACTATCTCAACGCTCCGCTCAATAAGGAGGAGTACGAGGCCTTTATCGAGGCGCTTACCACGGCCGACCGCGTGGTGCTCAAAGACTTTGAGGGCGGCGATCTGTTCCAGGCCTGCCAGCCTGCCGAGGAAGTTGCGCGCACCGGCAAGGACGCCATTCGCTTTGGCGCCATGAAGCCCGTCGGCCTCACCGACCCGCGTACCGGACGTCGCCCCTGGGCGGCGATTCAGCTGCGTGCCGAGAACAAGGAGAAGACCGCCTATAACCTGGTGGGCTTCCAGACCAACCTGACCTTTGGCGAGCAGAAGCGCGTCTTCCATATGGTGCCGGGCCTGGAGAACGCTGAGTTCTTCCGCTACGGTGTCATGCACCGCAATACCTTTGTCGACGCCCCGCACGTGCTCGATGGCACCTTTGCCGTGCCCGGTACCGGCGTGCGCCTGGCCGGTCAGATCACCGGCACCGAGGGGTACATGGAAGCCGTGGCGACAGGTCTGCTCGCGGCGCTCAACACCTATGCCGAGGCTATCGGTGCCGCGGGCGTCGAGTTGCCGCGTGTGGGCGCCCTGGGTGCGCTCGTGGGCTATGCGACCGATCCTGCCACCGTGGGCTATCAGCCCATGCATGTTAATTTTGGCCTGGTGCCGCCGCTCGAGGACGGTAAGCGCCGCAGCAAGCGCGACCGCTATCAGGTCTATGCGGACCGTGCGCTCGAGGCCCTCGATGCCTACTTGGCCACGCGTTCCGACTTGTTTGGAGGCGACCGGTCATAGCCTTTGACCTGTACGACACCGTCGACTCTTTTATCGCCTATATCGCACGCGTTGAGGGGCTTTCTCCCAACACGGTGACGGCCTATGGCTCGAAACTGGAGCGCTTTGCTGCCTGGTGCGAGCGCGAGGATATTGATGCTTTCGCTGCCGACGTGCGCACCATTCGTCGCTATCTTGCTGAGCTTTCGCGTGAGCAGGTGGCTCCCCGAACGCTTGCGGCGCACCTGTCGGCTATCCGATCTCTCTATCGCTGGATGGCTGCCGAGGGGATTGTCGAGGGCGATGCGGTCTCGGCGATCGCGTCGCCCAAGCTGCCGCGTGACCTGCCGGGCGTCCTTACGACCCAGCAGGTCGAGGCGCTGCTCAAGACGTCTGATACCTCAACACCCGCGGGACTGCGCGATGCGGCGATGCTCGATTTGCTTTATGCCTCGGGTGCCCGCATCTCAGAGCTTGCGGCGCTCAATGTGGAATCCATCTCATGGTCCGAGCGCACGCTGCGCCTGTGGGGCAAGGGAAGCAAGGAGCGCATCGTTCCTCTGTATCGTCGTGCGCTCGATGTGACGCGTCTCTATATTGAAGAGGGGAGGCCGGAGTTGCTCGCTCGGGCAAAGCGCCGCGACCTCGCTACCGGGCCGCATCCGCTGCTTATATCGGCGCGCGGCAATCGCATGAGCGCCGCGATGCTCCGGCGGCGGTTCCATACGCTGGCGACGCTCGCCGGCATTCCGGCTGACATCGCCCCGCATGCGATGCGCCATACCTTTGCGACCGACTTGCTCGAGGGCGGTGCGGACCTGCGCTCGGTTCAAGAGCTGCTGGGTCATGCGAGCCTGTCCACGACGCAAATCTACACGCATCTCACGCCCGATCGGCTCAAGCGTGCCGTGGCTCAAGCCCATCCCCGCGGCGAATAGTGGCTGGGACGTCCCGCGTCGCACTCAGGTGTGTGGTTTTGATTGCGGGTTGGCAGGAAGAGGCATTCCTGCTATCATTCATCGGGTTGCTTCACGGCAACATGTTTTTATCACGCACGCGCGGCTACTTCATACCGTGGTGCCCGGGCTTTGGTAGCACATGTCCGGGTTGGTTTTGGAGGATGACCCCGCGCGGAGGCAAACCACAGGAGGTTTAACATGGCTACCAAGATTAATATCCGCACCCTGCTCGAGGCCGGCTGCCACTTCGGTCACCAGACCCGTCGCTGGAACCCCAAGATGAAGCCGTTCATCTTCGGTGAGCGCAACGGCATCTACATCCTCGACCTCAAGCAGACCATCCTCGACGCCGACCAGGCCTACACCTTCGTCAAGAACGTCGCCAAGGGTGGCAACGTGCTGTTCGTCGGCACCAAGAAGCAGGCTCAGGAGGCCGTCAAGAACGCTGCTGAGCGCGCCAACATGCCTTACATCAACCAGCGTTGGCTCGGCGGTATGCTGACCAACTTCGTCACCATCCGCTCCCGCATCAACCGCATGGAGGAGCTCGAGGCCATGGTCGAGGACGGCCGCATGGCTGTTCTGCCCAAGAAGGAGCAGGCTGTTCTCGGCAAGGAGCTCACCAAGCTCCAGACCAACCTCGGTGGCGCCCGCGACATGAAGGGTCTGCCCCAGGCTCTCTTCGTCATCGACACCAAGCGCGAGGAGAACGCCATCAAGGAGGCTCAGCGCCTGAACATCCCCGTCGTCGCTCTGATCGACACCAACTCCGATCCCGACGAGGTCGAGTACGGCATCCCCTGCAACGATGACGCTATCTCCGCTGTCACCCTTATGTGCGAGCTCATGGCTGACGCCTGCCTCGCTGGCTCCGGCAAGGAGCAGGTCTCCGAGGCCGAGATGGCCGCTGAGCCCAAGGCCGAGTAAATCAGTCTTAGTTAATTCTTTTTCATCTCTTTGAAAGGAACCACAATGGCCCAGATTACCGCCGCTATGGTCAAGCAGCTCCGCGAGATGACCGACTCCCCGATGATGGAGTGCAAGAAGGCTCTCGTCGAGGCTGACGGCGACATGGACGCCGCTGTCGACGTTCTGCGTAAGAACGGCCTTGCCAAGGCTGCCAAGAAGGCTGGCCGTGAGACCAACGAGGGCGCTGTCGCCGCGTTCGTCTCCGAGGATGGCAAGACCGGCGCTCTGCTCGAGCTCTCCTGCGAGACCGACTTCGTTGGCTCTAACGCCAAGTTCACCGGCTTTGCTTCCAAGGTCGCTGAGGTTGTCGCTACCACCGAGCCTGCTGACGTCGACGCTCTGCTCGAGAAGCCGATGGGCGAGGAGACCGTTTCCTCCGAGCTCACCGAGATGATTCACATCATGGGCGAGAACATGAAGATCTCCCGCTTCGCTGCCCGCAAGGCCGAGAACGGCGCGCTCGCTTCTTACATCCACATGGGTGGTAAGATCGGCGTCCTCGTCGAGTTCGCCTTCGAGAAGGCCGAGACCGCTCAGGCTGAGTCCTTCAAGACCTTCGCTCACGACGTTGCCCTTCAGGTTGCTGCCGTCGCCCCGATCTGCGCTACCCGCGATCAGGTTCCGGCCGAGACCGTCGAGCACGAGAAGCAGATCTACATGGCCCAGGCTGCCGAGTCCGGCAAGCCCGAGGCTATCCAGGAGAAGATGGCTGTCGGCCGTCTGGAGAAGTTCTACAAGCAGTCCGTGCTCACCGAGCAGGAGTTCATCAAGGACAGCTCCCTCACCATCAAGAAGTACGCTGAGCAGGTCTCCAAGGAGCTCGGCGACACCATTACCGTCGTTGCCTTTGACCGTCTGGTCCGTGGCGAGTAAATAAGCTCTTGTAGCTGGTAATGAGCAGGCTGTGGGTTTTACTCACAGCCTGCTTTTTCATGGCTCTTCTTAGAGCCTTTGATAGAATGTTGAGAGTTCAATCTAAAGGAGGATCGCTTTGTCCGACATCCGATATAAACGCGTGCTTCTTAAGCTTTCCGGCGAAGCACTGATGGGCGACGGCCAATATGGCATCGACCCCAAGGTTACCGACCATCTTGCCAAGCAGGTCAAGGAGCTGCTCGCCGTTGGTCATGAGGTCGGCGTCGTTGTCGGCGGCGGCAATATTTTCCGCGGCATGGCCGGCGCTGCCGGTGGCATGGAGCGTGCTCAGGCCGACTACATGGGCATGCTGGCAACCGTTATGAACGCGCTCGCCCTGCAGGATGCCTTCGAGCATAATGATGTTCCCTGCCGCGTGATGAGCGCTATCCAGATGAACGAGATCTGCGAGCCCTATATTCGCCGTCGCGCCATCAACCACCTTTCCAAGGGCAACGTCGTTATTTTTGCCGCCGGTTCGGGCAATCCGTACTTTACGACCGACACCGCCGCGGCTCTTCGTGCGTGTGAGATCGGCGCCGAGATTCTGATTAAAGCCACCAAGGTTGACGGCATCTACGATAAGGATCCCGTCAAGTGCGCTGATGCCGTCCGTTTTGACAAGATTACCTATCACGAGGTTCTCGTCCGCGGTCTGCAGGTTATGGATTCCACGGCTACGGCACTGTGCCAGGACAACCGTATGCCGATTTTGGTCCTCAACATCGATGGCGAGGACACCGTCAAGCGCGCGCTTTCGGGTGAGCCCGTCGGCACGCTCGTCTATCAGGAGGATTAAGCATGGCAGAGAACATCACCGCCCATATGGACAAGTCGCTCGAGTCCCTCAAGCATAACTTCTCCAAGGTCCGTACCGGCCGCGCCAATGCCAACATTCTGTCCGACATCACCGTCGATTATTACGGTGTTCCCACGCCGGTCACGCAGGTTGCCGCCGTCAAGACCCCCGAGGCCCACATGCTGCTCATCGAGCCGTGGGACAAGGCACTCATCAATGCTATCGTCAAGGCCATCGGCGCTTCCGATCTGGGTATTACCCCCAACTCCGATGGCACCGTCGTTCGTCTTCCGTTCCCGGCTCCCACTGAGGAGCGCCGTCGCGAGCTCGTCAAGGAGTGCCGCGAGTACGCCGAGCAGGCCAAGGTGTCTATCCGTAACATCCGTCGCGACTTCAACAACAAGCTCGAGCGCGATGAGGAGCTCACCGAGGACGATGTCCGTCGCGAGCAGGCCAAGGTCCAGAAGCACACTGATGAGTATGTCGCCAAGGTCGAGGAGCTTCTGAAGGAAAAAGAAGCCGAGGTCATGGAGATCTAAGGTGCAATACGACGAGCATAAACTGGTCGAGTACTTTGCCGACGCCCCTGCGGGCGTCGGTTTTTCCGACCTTGACCTCAATAACATTCCGCACCATATCTCGTGCATCATGGACGGCAACGGTCGTTGGGCCACGTCGCGCGGTCTTGCACGCACTGAGGGCCACAAGGCGGGTATCGTCTCGCTGCGCGAGATCATTACCGCCTGCGTGCGCCTGGGCGTCGACGTGCTTTCTGCCTATGCGTTTTCTACCGAAAACTGGAACCGCCCGCAGCATGAGGTCAACGTCTTGATGCACTTGTTTGCCAAGACGTTCATCGACGAGTTGCCGCTTCTGAAGCGCGAAAACGTGCGCGTTGTCTTTTTGGGTGATATTTCCGCGCTGCCCAAGAAGACCCGCGACGTTTTTGAACGCGGTCTTGCCGAGTGCGCCGATCACACCGGTATGACGCTGGCGCTTGCCGTCAACTACGGCGCGCGTGCCGAGATTACCCGCGCTGTCCGTCAGATCGCGCTCGACGTTGCCGCCGGTAAGATTGATCCTGCCGCAATTGATGACGACATGGTGGCTTCCCACCTCTATACCGCCGGCCTTCCCGATCCTGAGCTTGTGATTCGCACCTCTGGTGAGCTGCGCCTTTCGAACTATCTGCTGTGGCAGGTGGCTTATTCCGAGTTCTACGTCACCGATACCTATTGGCCCGACTTTGATCGTTGGGGCCTTGTCGACGCCATTTTGGCCTATCAGGGCCGTGACCGTAGGTTTGGTGGTCTGAGCAAGACCGAGGAGGCTTAATCGTGTCCGATCGTCCCAAGGCAACTGCTCCCAAGACATCTGAGCGCAAGGCTGTCGCTGCTGGAGCGCCTGCAGCGAAGAATGGCACCGGTTCGTGGCTTGCGGGCTTTATTACCCGTGCCGCCGCCGGTATCGTCTACGCCGTTGTCTTTATCCTGTGCCTGGTTTTGGGTATCGTGCCCACGGCCATCTTTGTTTCTGTCATGAGCGGTCTGTGCTGCTATGAGTTTTTCCGTATGACAAGGCTCGATGGCAAGATGGCTAACGAGCGCATGGGTATCGCTGCTGCCGTACTCTTTCCGCTGTCGGCGTTGGGCGATTCGATGTTGCTGAATGCCCTGCTTTTTGCCCTGATGCTCGCTGTGGGCATTTGGTATGTCTGGTCGCCGCGTACCCGCATCTCTGATGTGGCCGTGACGCTCATGGGTCCCATCTACACTGGCTTTATGCTGTCGGCTATCGTGCTGCTGCGCGATGCCGTGCCCGGTTTTGCCGGCGCCCTGCTTTCGGTGGGCGTTTGCGCGTCCCTTTGGGTCTCCGACTCGTTTGCCTACATCGTAGGTAGCCGTATCGGCAAGCACAAGATGGTTCCCAAGATCTCTCCCAAAAAGAGCTGGGAGGGGTTTGCCGGCGGCATCCTGGGCTCGGTTTTGATTTGGATCATCCTGTGGGCGACGCATTTCTACAAGCTCAGCCTGCCCTATGCGCTGCTGTGCGGCGTGGTCGTGTCCATTCTGGGCGTTATCGGCGACCTTATCGAGTCGCGCATCAAGCGCGGCGTGGGCGTCAAGGATTCCGGCAACCTTATCCCGGGCCACGGCGGCATGCTCGATCGTAGCGATTCGCTTATCTTCGGCTGCATCACCGCGCAGCTGTTGCTGATGATCGGAGGCGTGCTGTAATGTCTTTCCAGACGACGTATGGCTCCGATGGACGTCTCCGCGTTGCCATCCTGGGCTGTACGGGCTCTATCGGCACCCAGGCGCTCGATGTGTGCCGCCAGCATGCCGATCGCCTGCAGGTGACGGCGCTGTCCGTTAACTCCAGTACCTCTGAGCTCGTTGCCGCTGCCCGCGAGTTCTCGGTTCCGGCGGTTGCCGTGGCCGATGCCGCTCATGGCGATGACGCCGTGCTGCAGGAGTTGCCCGAGGGAACGAAGCTCGGCGTTGGCGCGCAGGCGGTTTGCGAGCTCGCGCGTCGCGACGATGTCGACTGCGTGCTCGTCGCTATTGTGGGCGCCGCCGGTCTCGAGGCGAGCCATGCGGCCTTGACCTCGAATAAGCGCCTTGCCCTTGCCAACAAGGAGTCCCTCGTCGTCGGTGGCGACTTGCTTATGCCGTTGGCACAACCGGGCCAGCTTATTCCGGTCGACTCTGAGCATTCCGCCATCTACCAGTGCTATCTGGGGGAGAACCCGCGCGAGGCCCACTGCATTTGGCTCACCTGCTCGGGCGGTCCGTTCTTTGGCCGCACGCGCGACGAGCTCGATCGCGTGACGCGTGCCGATGCCCTCGCGCATCCCACGTGGGCCATGGGTGCCAAGATCACCATCGACTCCGCCACCCTGATGAACAAGGGCCTGGAG
>CABRFW010000054.1 GCA_902470265.1 uncultured Collinsella sp. | reverse complement strand
TTGTAAACGAAAGCCTCCAATCTCCTTACGTTCCCTTTACGTTTGCTCCTTACCGCTGCGGGTATCCTTTTTGATGAAGTATGCAGCCGTATGGCACGGACTGCTGCGGCGTCGCCGCAATACTTGTGTTATTAGGAGGCTTTAGTATGGCAGCACGTGCGGACAAAGTTTCGCGTGTCGACCATGATGGAGTTACGTTGGTGGAGGGCGCGACATCCGATGTTCGCTTTGCCTTCACCGAGCGCGCCGGTGGCGTTTCCGAAGATGCGTACTCCTCACTCAACTTGGGCTCGCATGTTGGCGATGACCCCTTTGCTGTTCAAGAAAATCGTCGTCGTGCGCTCGAGGCTATGGGTGCCGCCGAGTGCGAGCACAACCTGCTCGTCCCCAATCAGGTCCATGGTGATCATATCGTTGCGGTGACCTCGAACGGCGCCGATGACCTTGAGGACGTTCGCGAGCAGATTGCCGAGGGCTGTGATGCCATCGTCTGCACGGCGCATAACGTGCCCGTGCTGCTCTGCTTTGCCGACTGCGTTCCCGTGGTGCTGGTGGCCCCCGGCGGATTTGCCGTGGTGCACTCCGGTTGGAAGGGCACGATTGCACGTATTTCCGCCAAGGCGTGCCAGGCGCTTTGCGATGCTGCCGGTTGCGATGCGAGCGACGTTTCCGCCTATATCGGCCCCCATATCTTGGGTGACGAATATGAGGTATCCCAGGAACTCATGGATCGCTTTGCCGCCGAGTTCTCTTGCATCGATGCGAATACCTCTCGCATGCTTGATCTTTCCGCTGCCATTCGCGAGGCGCTGGTAGATGTCGGTGTCGACACGGATAATATCGTGGATACCCAGCTTTCGACCGTGCGTCAGAACGACCGCTTTTATTCCTACCGTAACGAGGACGGCACCTGTGGGCGCCATGCTGCGATCGGCGTGATGCTATGAGAAAGATCGTATCGGTCCTGAGCGCCGCTGTGCTTACGCTTACGCTGTGCGCCTGTTCTTCGGGATCTTCTACCTCTTCCATTACCGTGGCCGGCTCCACGACCTGCCTTCCTATCGCCGAGATTGCGGCCGAGGGCTTTAAGGAGGAGACCGGCATCGACGTGCTCGTTTCCGGTTTGGGTTCTTCCGCTGGGATCGAGGCCGTCAGCGCCGGCACGGCCGATATCGCCAGCTCCTCCCGTGGACTCAATGCCGACGAACAGGATCTGGGCCTGACTCCCATCGTCATTGCCCACGACGGTATTGCGGTCATCGTGAACGACGACAACCCCGTCGATAACCTCTCGACCGAGCAGCTCCGCGATATCTACGCCGGCAAGATTACCAATTGGAAAGAGGTCGGTGGCGAGGACCTGAGGATTCAGGTCATCAACCGAGACGAGGCGTCCGGTACGCGCGAGGCCTTCCGTACCATCGTGATGGATGGCACGCCGTTCGATCGCCGCTCGGCTGTTCTTTCGGGTACGGGCCAGGTGCGCGACGTGGTATCTCGTTCGCGTGGGGCCATCGGCTACATTTCGCTGGGCTTCGTCGATAGCCTCAACGCCAAGACCTCGGTCAAGGCTGTCTCGGTCAATCATGTTGAGGCGTCCGAGAAGACGGTCGCGAGTGGCGGCTATCCCATCTCGCGCGACCTTTACTTCTTTGTGAAGGGTGCGCCTTCGCAGCAGGCGCAGGATTACATCGACTACGTGACGTCCGAAAAGATGGACAAGCAGATTCGCGAGGCGGGCTTTATTCCCGTCACCAACGACGAGAAGGGGAGTGAGTAGCATGGAAGCACAGGAAAACTCCCAGACTGAGCAGAATGCTCAGGCACCCAAGAAGCGCGAGCTGGCGCTCGTATCGCGCAGTACCTATATCAAGGAGAAGGCGCTGCAGTGGATCTTCTTTGCCTGCGCGTTTTTGGCGGTCGTTACCGTCATCCTGATTTTTGTCTTTACCACGTACTCGGCGCTGCCCGTCTTTACCGACATCGGTCTGGCGGACTTCTTTAGCTTTACGTGGGCGCCCTCTGAGGGCCACTACGGCATCATGTCGCTGCTTGCCGGCTCAGGTCTGGTGACCGTCGGTGCGCTCGCCATGGGCGTGCCGCTAGGTGTGGGCACGGCCGTGTACCTGGTCGAGATCGCCGGCAAGCGCGTGCGCAAGCTCATCAGCCCTGCCGTCGACCTGCTGGCCGGCATCCCTTCTATCATCTACGGCTTTTTCGGCATGATCATCATCCGCCCATTTATCGCGCAGGTGACCGGTGGCCTTGGTTTTGGTGCCCTGACGGCTTGGTTCGTCCTTGCCATCATGATCGTTCCCACGATCACCACGCTCACCATCGATGCCCTCAATTCCATTCCCATGGGCATTCGCGAGGCATCGTATGCCATGGGCGCCACAAAGTGGCAGACCATCTATAAGGTCGTGCTACCTGCCGCGAAGCTGGGTATCGTTGATGCCATCGTGCTGGGTATGGGCCGTGCCATCGGCGAGACCATGGCCGTGCTCATGGTCGTAGGTAACGCCCCGGTTATTCCCGACAGCATTGCGAGCCCCATCTCGACGCTCACGAGCCAGATTGCGCTCGACATGAGCTATTCCTCGGGTCTGCACCGCTCGGCGCTGTTCGGCATGGGTGTGGTCCTGTTTATCATCTCCGCCACGCTGGTGGGTATCGTTCGTCTGATTTCCAAGAAGAAGAGGGGGTAGGCTATGTCCGATTCCGTTGACACGACGGTCGATACGACCTCGTCGCGCGAGCGCATCAAGCGTGCCCTTTCCCACGGCAAGAAGGGCCGCATCAACAAGGACCTGTCCAACAAGATCATGCTTGGCGTGTTTCGTGCCGCTGCCTACATCACCACGCTGGTGCTGGTCGCTATCATCGCCTACGTGGTCATCAACGGCCTGCCACACATCTCGCTCGACTTTATCTTCGGTTGGCCCCAGGGCGTCAACGCCGAGGGCGGAATTTGGCCCACGATCGTCTCGACCGTCTACGTGACGGCGCTCGCCATGCTTATCTGCACGCCGATCGCTGTGCTGGCAGCCGTCTATCTGGCCGAGTACGCCAAGCAGGGCAAGGTCGTCGAGCTCATTCGCTACGCTGCTGACGCTTTGGCCTCGGTGCCCTCCATCGTTATGGGCCTGTTTGGCTACGCCTTGTTTGTCGAGGCTGTGGGCCTGGGCCTTTCGATGGTCTCGGCCGCTCTGGCGCTCGCGCTCTTGATGCTTCCCATCGTCATGCGCACCACCGAAGAAGCCATTCGCGCCGTTCCGCGCTATATCCGTTGGGGCGCGTACGGCCTGGGCGCTACCAAGTGGCAGGTCGTCTCCAAGATCGTGCTTCCTTCGGCCTTTGGCCGCATTGCCACGGGCATCGTCCTTGCCATCGGCCGTGCCATCGGCGAGACCGCCGTGGTGCTCTACACCATGGGCCAGGCCATCAATCTACCTATTTCGCCGCTCGATTCCGGTCGTCCCATGACCGTTCACCTGTACCTGCTTGCCAACGACGGCATCAACATGAACGCAGCCTACGGCACCGCGCTCTTGCTGATGGTGATCATTTTGGCCTTCAACCTGTTTGCGCGCTTCCTGTCGCGCAAGCGTCGCTAGTTAAGGAGACCCATGTCCGTTTATCAGTCCGCTCCCGCGTTGGAGCAAGCGGCCATTACGGCCAAGGATTTCAACTTTTGGTACGGTGACTTTCATGCGCTGACGGGGCTTGACCTCAACATCGCCAAAAACGCCATCACCTCCTTCATTGGCCCTTCGGGCTGCGGCAAGTCGACGTTTTTGCGCTGCATCAACCGCATGAATGACCTGATTGAGGGCACGCGCGTCGAGGGCACCATGACGCTCGACGGCAACGATATCTATGCCGAGGGTGTCGATCCAGTCGATCTCCGTCGTCGCGTGGGCATGATCTTTCAGCAGCCCAACCCGTTTCCCAAATCCATCTACGAGAATGTCGCCTTTGGCCCTCGTCTGCAGGGCGTGACTAGCAAAAGCGACCTCGATGACATCGTGGAAGAATCGCTCAAGCGCGCCAACCTCTGGAAAGAGGTATCCAATCAGCTCAACAAGGACGGTTTGGCGCTCTCGGGCGGTCAGCAGCAGCGTCTGTGCATCGCGCGCGTGCTTGCGGTGCAACCCGATGTCCTCCTGATGGACGAGCCCTGCTCCGCCATCGACCCCACTTCCGTCTCTAAGGTCGAGGATCTGATGGCCGAGCTGGCGCCCGAGATGACGATTATCATCGTCACGCATTCAATGCAGCAGGCAGCTCGTATCAGTGACTACACCGCGTTCTTCTTGCAGGAAGTTGCCGGCGAGCCCGCTACGCTCATCGAGTATGGTCAAACCGACGCGATCTTCACCAGCCCGGTGGACTCGCGGACGGAAGACTATATCACCGGCCGCTTTGGCTGATCGGTGCGACTAGTCCCAAGCCGATCGGATCTGGTCCGGTGCGTATTCACTGTGCGGGCGGCATGACCGCACCCAACTGATTGGAGTGAACCATGCGCAAACTGTTTTCCCGTCAGCTCATCGAGGCCCGTCACGAGATGCTGAGCATCTACGAGGCCGTCGATCTGGCCCTCCACGATGCCGTGAAGGCCTATGTGACCGACGACCGCAAGCTCGCCACCAAGACCAAGAAGCGTACGCTTTCGATTGACGCACGCTGCGCCAACCTGGAGGCCGTCTGCTACAACCTGATTGCCACGCAGTCACCGGTCGCCTCCGACTTCCGCTTGCTGCAGACGATCATCTACGTCGACTTTAACCTGCAGCGCATGACCGATAAGGTTCGCCAGATTTGCCGCGCCACGCGTCATATGATCAAGGCCGACATCTCGCTGCCCAAGGAGCTTGTCGGCACGGTCGAGGCCGAGGCTGAGGCCGTCTACCAGGTGCTGGGCTCTTCGCTTTCTGCGCTCGTCACCAACGACATGTCCATCATCTGCAACTTGGCCGTCGAGGACGAGTCAGTGCACGCCGCCTACGAGAAGTTCTTCCGCACCTTTAACCGCATGGACACGGGCGATTTTATGGACGACGACAGCAACTATGACGACCTGCGCCGCGCCATCATGGTATCGCGCTATCTCGATCGCATCGCCTCGATTTCCATCGATGCCGCCTGCCGTCTGACCTTCCTGTTGACCGGACAGCGTATGACTGCCGGTGATATCGCCTGCACTGATGAGGATGAGCTCGAGAGCATGCGCGTGCCTTCGGGCGAGGGTGTTATCATGAGGCCCGCCGTCGATGCACGCTACGTTGCCAAGGTGCCCGTTAACGAGGTCAGCGAGGGTCTTCGCTACCTGCTCGATCATCTTGAGGATGAGGACGATGGCGAGGACGACGAGGAGTAAGTAACCCCGTTCGTCGAAAGATTGTAAATACCTAAGTGAGCGCGGCCTTGCACATGCGGGGCCGCGCTCTTGCGTTAGCATGGGACTACTTGTTTGGCTGTCAGCGGAGGCGATTGGCAATGGATAACTATTTGGACTTGATGCGCGCTCGCCGCGAGCAGATTCTGGAACGTTTTTATGCGGCGCTCGATCGCGCGGGCCGTCCCCACGACGCCGCGCGCCTCATTGCCGTGTCCAAGACCGTTGGTGTCGATGAGACCGTTGCCGCCATCCAGGCGGGGTATCGCCATTTTGCCGAGAATCGCCCGCAGGAGCTGGTTCGCAAGCTCACAGGTTTGGCGGAGCATCCGGAGCTGCCCGAGGTGCGCTTCGATATGATCGGCAACCTGCAGACCAATAAGATCAATGCGGTGCTGGGCTCAGCCGAGCTGATTCACTCGGTGGGTTCGCTGCATCTGGCGCAGGCGATCTCGAGCCGTGCTGCCCGCAAGATTGAGGCAGGCGAACTCGCCAGCCCCCAGCGTGTGCTCATTGAGGTCAATGTGAGTGGTGAGGAGTCGAAGGGAGGCTTTTCGCCCGATGAGATTCGCGCCGCCGCGGGTGAGCTTGCGGAACTTGAGGGAATTTGCGTACAGGGGCTTATGACTATGGCGCCCCGGGGGAATAAGGATGTGGCACGCCGCACCTTTGCGGGGCTTCGTGAGCTGAGGGATGAGCTGGAGGCGGCGCATCCCGATTTGAACCTGCCTGAGCTTTCCTGCGGCATGAGCGAAGACTTTGAGCCTGCCCTTGAGGAGGGCTCTACGCTCGTTCGCCTGGGCAGGGTAGTATTTAGCCCGGAGTTTGCAGTAAAATAAGGCTCTGAAGTGCGCACTGATTATCGGGGCGCCTGCACTAAACCGCGAGAGGACACAACCATGGGCTTCCTTGACGAGATTAAAAATAAGATGCACCTGGGCGGCCAGCAGGGTTACGACCAGGGTTATGGCCAGGACGACGACTACGGCTACGATGATGGCTATGACGATGGCTATCAGGGCAACGGCTACAGCGGTGCTTCGGGCGAGGGCTTCTACACCCAAGACGAGCCGAGCAACGGCCTGCTTGGTCAGACGCGCCGTGGTGAAGCTGAGTCGGTTGCCGTGTATACACGCTCCGGGCAGCTGGTCGGCGATGACTCCCGCCATGCCACGACGTATAACCCGCCTTCGCGCTCGCAGGACAGTGTTGCGAGCGGTTATCGTCCTGGTGCCTATGACACGCCGTCGAGCTACGCCGAGAACACCCGCGCCCGTGCCGCCGCTGCGCCTGCGCCTGCACCGAGCGATGCCTCGGCCTATGCGAGCAATATCATCAACGCCACACCGCAGCTGCCGGCCTATGTCCTGCGCCCCGAGAGCTATGACGACGTGGAGACCGTGGTGCGCCGCGTTCGCACCAAGCAGCCTGTCGCACTGATTTTTGTGGGCGTACGCACCGAAGTTGCCAAGCGCGTCTTGGACTTCTCTTACGGCTTTGCCTGCGGTCTGGGTGCCACGGTCAAGGAGGTGGGCGACCGCGTGTTCATGGTGCTGCCCGCCGGTTGCGAGGTCAAAGATTCCGATCTCAAGAAGCTTCGTGCCGACGGCTACCTTAAGTAAAGACAAGACGAGGAGATTCCCATCAACATCTACACTATCGTCCAGCTGGTCAATACGCTGTTCAACTTCTATTCCACGCTCATTGTCGTCTACTGCTTTATGACGTGGATTCCCATGAAGCAGGGTGGTTTGCTTCAGGATATTGCCGCGGTGCTTGATAGCGTGTGCGGTCCGTGGCTCAACCTGTTCCGTCGTTTCATCCCGCCGATGGGCGGTATCGATTTTTCGCCGGTCGTTGCGATTATTGCGTTGCAGTTGGTGCAGAGGCTGGTTCTGCAGCTTCTTATAGGTATACTCGTGTAGAACTGTCTTAGTAACTTACGTCGGGCGTGTAGCGCCGAGGCGATGAAAAAGGAGACTTGTTATGGCTATTACCCCTGCAGACATCCAGGCTCAGACTTTCTCTGAGGCCAAGCGTGGCTACGATCCTGCTGAGGTCGACGTCTTCTTGGAGACGCTGTCCTCTGAGGTTGACGCTATGCTCGCTAAGATCGTCGACCTTAAGGGTCGTCTGACTGCTACCGAGCAGCAGCTTGCCGATGCGCAGGCTCAGCTTGCCCAGGCTCAGGATGCCCCCGCCCAGGCCGTTCCTGCCGCCCCCGTGGCTGCTCCCGCCCCTGACTTCTCCGCTCAGGAGCGCCAGATTTCCGCTGCCCTGATCGCTGCCCAGCAGACCGCTGAGACCATCGTCAACGATGCCAATGAGAACGCTGAGCGTATTCGCAACGAGGCTGACGCCAAGGCCCGCGAGGTTATCCGCCAGGCTCTGACCGAAAAGCAGGCTGAGCTCGAGGAGATCGATCGTCTCAAGGCTTCTCGTGAGGAGTTCAAGGCCGAGTATCTCAAGCTCATCCAGCACTTCATGGACGATGCCCAGAACTCCTTCCCGGCCGACCTCATGGCCTCCACGCCGGTCGGTTCTGCCGCTTCTCCTGCGGTGACTGTTCCCGCCGAGCCGCTGCCCGTCGCTGACCCGGTTGTCCCCGTGGCCGATCCCTTCGCCCCGATCGACAACTTCGCTGCCGACGACCTGGACTAACATTCGGCCTACAATTTAGTGCCTAGAAAGGACCCGCAGCTTGCGGGTCCTTTTTTATGACTGTACCGGGGCGCGCAACATAAAAAACCGAGCCCTGCACATAGTGGCGCAGAACTCGGCGAACCGGTGAGCGGTCAAGGATAGGTTTTAGGGCATGTCCCAAAATCTACTTGAGGAGGAAGTCGGAGAGGGGAATGGTACGGGCCTCGCGATGCTCGGAATCGGCGATGTGGTCGGCAGGATATCCGCAGACGAGCATGTGATAGGGATAGACGCCCTCGGGCAGGTTGAACTGCTCCTGTGCCACCTCGGGCTTAAAATGGCATACCCAACACGTTCCCAGGCCCTGCTCGGTGGCCTCCATCATCATCTGATCGCACACTATGGACGTATCGATTTCACTGGAATTCATCTGGTCATACGGGCGCACCCAAGCGTCTTCGGTAACGCTACAAATAAGGAAGATGAGCGGAGCGCCAAAGATAGATCCATCACGAGCAAACCGAGGCTGACAAGCAGCAGCCTTCTCCAGAAGCTCAGGCGTATCCAGCACCATCACACGAGAAGGATGATTATTACAAGCAGAAGGAGCAATCCGCCCAGCCTCAACAATGGCATCCACCACAGCCTGCTCCACAGCCCGATCTTCAAACTCACGACAAGAATACCGACCCCGAGCCAGATCCAAATAACTCACAACCAAGCCCTCCAAATTCAGTGTATCAACCCAAAGCAAAACAAAGGGTACCCAAAGCCCGATCCAGCCAAACGTTTAAGGCGGTCCCAAAGTTCCCAATCGGGCTCAAAGGCCCTGTCAACAAAAGCCTCATTGCTTTCAAAGTATCAGCCAAAGTTCCCAATGGTGGTACGTAAGGCGAAGGGCCGGCCACGGTTTGCTTTCGAACGACT
>CABRFW010000053.1 GCA_902470265.1 uncultured Collinsella sp. | reverse complement strand
GGAATTCAGGAGCCAGTATGCACCGCTCTGGGAGGCGTTGTAATCAACGCCCTTCTCCTTCAGAACCGTCTCAATAAGGTCCTGGGCCGTAGAGCCTTCGGGCAAAGAAACATTGCTTGCCGAGCCCCAGCGAGTATTGTTGCCGTTGACATCGGGACCGATAACATCGACGGACCCAAGAACCTGACCGGGGAGGGCATCGGCGTCAGCACCATACATAAAGGTGACGGTATCGCCCTCTTGGAGCTTGTAGGCACCGGCGCCAACGTTGGCGAACTTGCCATTTACGTAGAAGTGCCAATAGCTTTTGGTCGCAGCGTCCCAGCCATAGGATTTACCATCGAACGGCGAAGTAATGCCGTTGAGGAACCAGCCCCAAGACGATTCGCTAGCATCGAGCTTAAGGCCGGTCTGCTCAAGGAGATCCTTGGCAGTAGAACCCGCCTTGAGACTCGTCTGGCCCGTCGAAGCCCAAACCTGCTGCTTGCCGTCCTTGCCCTTACCGAGGACCTGAACGGAAGCATGGACGGAATCAGAGGGCAACTGGTCGCCCCAGCCACCGTAGAACCACGTAACGGTATCGCCAGCATGAATGGTGACATTGTCTGCCGTGTAGTCGCTCGACTTGCCGTTGATGAACAGCTGCCAATAGGTCGAATAATCGAGCGGCGTACCCAGCTCAACGCCGTTGTACTTAAGGCTCAAAATGATGGAGCCCGCAGCAAAGGCGTCGATGCCATTTGCCTCGAGCGCGACCTTCGTAAGGTCAAGTGCGCTCGAGCCGGACGTCACCACATACTGCGCGTTATCGACCCAAGCCTGAGTCTTGCCCTGGGCATCGCGACCAATGACGGTCACATTTGCGGCAACCTGGTCCTTAACGACAGGGGACGCGCTACCAGCCGTATAGGCAAACTCAATCTTCTGCCCCTGGGTGAGCTTGACGCTGCTCGCGCCAACCGAGGAAGACGCGCCGTCGACGAACAGCTGCCAGTAGGCATAAGTCGCCGGATCGAAGGCAAGCGTGCGGCCATCGCTCGGGGATGTGATGCTTTTGAGGTAGAACCCGTATGCCGTGTTCGGATCGTAGTCCGCCTTGAAGCCCGTCTTCTCCTGCAGCTTAATGAAGGCATCCGCAGCCGTCGCGCCCTCGTCGAGCTTGAGCTGCGTAGGTGCCACCCACGTCTGAGCCTTGCCGTCGGCATCGGTGCCGATAATCGAGAACGAGACCTCGACTTGCTTCTTGGCGACATCGCCGGTTTCCGGCGGGTTCTCTGCCTGGACGGCAGCCGCGGCGGCAGATCCTGCTTGGCCAGCGGATGCCGTCGAAGACTGCTCGCTCGCGGCAGAGTTCTCCCCCGTCGCCGAGCCTTCGTCGCCAGTTACCGCCTCTGTTGTGGCGGCACTAGCCGCAGGCGCGCTCCCGGAATCTGAAACCTCGGCGCCGCTCTGCCCAGCGGCACCGCCCGCAAGCGCCGCGTCCTCGCCCGGCGTCGCAGCCTGAGCCACAGACTCGGCAATGCCCTCGGCGCCGTCGGCCCACAGCTGGGCAGGTGTGGTGCCAAAGGCCATCGCGAAGGCCAGGAATGCCACCAGGCCGCGCTTGGCTACGCCGCGCGCAATTGCGCCACGGCGATGCGAGGCACGCTGGCGCTCGTCCTCGAACATATCCATTTGTCTCCTACTGTCTGTACTTGGAGCGTTGCCTTGAGGCTGCCCCACGCCATCGCGCATGCTGCGCTCGAGTTCCCCCATCGGGGTCCCCCTTCCCTCCAGAGCCCTATGCACACCGGCAGCAAAAGCCGCAGCCGCATGCAAGATGGGAGGCGATCCGACTTAACCTTAACGGCTCAGGCGCGTCGTCCGATCTGCGACGCGAACATCCCGAGCCAAGAGGAATTACGGTTACTGGTACAGCCGGGGACTTGCACCCCGATTCTCCCAAACGCGCAGGAAAACCGCGCGCTCGTGCGTCTCCGCACCACCATCTAGGCCATCGATTATTACCGTCAAAATGGTATCACGCAAAAGGGCCCCGCACACAGGCGAAGCCCAAGGTAAAAGCTATTGTTTGCGATAGGAAAATGCGGTGACGGTCGCAGCCTCTAGTGCTTGCCGCCGTGGCTGTTGAGCCAGATATTGCGGCCCAGCATAAGCGCCAGCACCAGCGCGCTCACGTATCCAAAGAAGCCGATGACCGGAATGCCGAGGACAACCGGCTCGATGCGCGCGTAGTACACCACCGACGAACCGATAAACAGACCGGCGATAACGATGGCCATCGACATGCGGTCGATAATTCCGCCCAGCTGTCGCAGAGCCTTATCGCTGCTCATGATCTGCGTGTTCACCTTAAGCTGTCCGCGTGTGAGCATACGCGAAGCCAGTCCCAGGTACTCGGCCGCCTCGAGCGAGCCCTTGGCAGCGCGGTAGCTGCTCGCCGCAAAGTCGCGGCTCATGTCGCGCATGCGCGCGTAGGTGCTCTTCTCGTTTTTGATGTGCGTCTGGATAATCTGGATCATGTTGACGTTGGGCATGTACTCGGTCAGCAGACCCTCGAGCGTCACCATGCCGCGCGCGAACATTGTCACCACGCTCGGCAGCTCAACGTCGTTTTTGCGCGCCAGATTCACCAGCGAGGTCAAAAACTCGCCGATATCCAGGTCCTTAAGATCGAGTCCCGCAAAGTCGGCGACGATAAAGTCCAAGTCGGACAAAAAGGCCGAATGGTCGAGCTCGGCCGAGTCGCCGCGCGTCACGGCAAAGCGCATAAGCGAGTCCTTGAGCTTGGGAACGTCACCCTCGGCCACGGCGAAAATCATGTCCTTAACGATACCGCGGTCGTGGCTCGACATGCGCCCGACCATGCCCAGGTCGATAAAGTAGACGATGCCGTCCTTGAGAATGATGTTTCCCGCATGCGGGTCGGCATGGAAAAAGCCGTCATCGAGCACCTGCGTCGAATAGTCCTCGACAATCGCCGAGCCGATCTTTTCCAGGTCATAGCCCTCGGCCACCAGGCGCTCGGGATCGGCAATCGAGATGCCGTCGACGTAATCCATGACCACGACGTGCTCGGTGCACAGATCCAAGTAGGATTTGGGACACGACACGCCATGCACGCTTTTGTGGAACTCATAGAAATCGTTGAGGTTTTTGGCCTCGGCCAAAAAGTTGGTCTCCTCGCGAAACGAGGCCCACAGTTCCTCGACGACGGCGTGTAAGTCAACAAACTGGTCGGTGTTGACGAACTTGGAAACAATGCGCACCACCGAGCGAATGATATCGATGTCCTGCGCCATGACCTGTTGCGCGCCGGGGCGCTGCACCTTAACGGCCACGTCCTCGCCGGTCACCAGGCGGGCGCGGTGTACCTGCGCGAGCGAGGCGCTTCCGAGCGGGTTGGGGTCGATCGCGTCGAACATCTGCCCCAGGCGCTGGCCGTACTCCTCTTCCAGACAGCGGAGCACTACCTCATACGGCACCGGCTCTACGTCGGAGCGCAGGCGACGCAGCTCGTCGCAAAACCGCTGCGGCAAGATCTCGGAGCGGTTGGCCAGAATCTGACCCATCTTGACGAACATGGGGCCGAGCTCCTCGAGCAGGCGGCGCAAGCGAACCGGCGTGAGGTTATCCCACACACGGTACTTTTTGACCAAGCGAACAATCTGCCCGATGCGTTCGCGACGACCCGCCGGCGTGAGCTGGTATTCCTCGTCCGGCGCCATCGCGTCGGGCTCTTCGGGCACCATATCGACAGCGCGCGGCTTTTTGCGAGCGCCCGAGACGGCGGCATCGACCTCATCGACAACCGCCGCCTCGTCACCCAAAGGATCTAGATTGTTGTAATCGGTGGTGGAATCTGCCATCTGCGCTGCTACTCGGCCTCTTCGGTATCCTTCGCATCGTCGGGCTCAACGGACTCGACGGGCACCGAGGTCACGTTGTCCTCGACCGAATCGACGATGTCGCGCACATGGGCCAGGAAGGCAGTGCGCTCGGGAGCGGTCATGACGCGGACGCGGGCAAGGATAAGCTCGTCAAGCACGCGCTGGGCCGCGGTCTCGCCCTGCATGCCCAGACGCTCGGTCAGGTCGGAGATGGTGCCACCAGCCTGCTCGAACATATCGGACACGCTGCGGGCGATATCGGGGGCGCCTGCGTCCTTGCGCACCTGCTCGCCCTTGGTACTGAGGTCGTCGAGAACCTTCTTGCTGCCCTCGACGGCAACGGCGGCAGCGCCAAAGCCCACGTTAATGGCGCCGTTAACAAGCTGATCGAGTTTCATAACCATGGTTGTCTCCAATCACAAACAACTGCATTGGCGTTCTTGTACCCAAGATTGAGTGAAAGCGACAAAGCGTTTTAGCGCTATTCGATCGACGGGAAATCCCTACCTCACGTTGTCGTTCATCGCGAAAGAGTTCTTCATGGCGCAGCTCGTGGTGTAGAGCACCTTGCCCAGCAGAGCATCGGTCTCCACGCGAACACGCTCGGCAAAGGCCTCGTTGGCGCGTGCAAGCTCGGCAGGCACCTCGGCCTCGGGCAGAGCGGCTACGGCAGCGTCGACGTCATGGATCTGCTTGTGGCCCATGCCACCGATCTTCTCCTGATAATCCTCGACCGCGCGGCCGCACTCATGGAAGCGGACGTCAGCCAGCGCGCCGATCAGGCGGTTGGCCCAGTAGAAGTTTTCGGACGTCACGCGAGCCTGCGTGTCGGCATAGTACTCGGGCATAGTCTCGACGTTGGCGTACAGCGGAACCAGCGCGTTAAACGAGTTGGAACCAAAGGCCATCCACTGCACGGCGCGGTAGGCCGGCTGCGCATAGGGGCGCAGCTGCAACACGGCAAGCTGGCTGTTGCGGTTGATGCCGATGGGGCGATAGGCACCACGCGTAGCGGGCGTGCCCTTGCTGCCGTAGCAGTCGTACTCCGTGCCCTGGTAGTGGCTCGAAAGCACGTACTTGATGTCCTCGATGGTCACCTTACGCTCGGGCACGCGGCTCCAGGGGATATCGTCGCTCTCGGGCGTGTAGTCGGCGTCGGGGCCATCCCACACGTCGCTGGGGTTGAGGCAGCGCTGCATGTACCAGGCGCGCGGCGTGTTGTAGACATGGTCGCTGTCGCTGTGCGAGCCAAAGGCCTCGCGCGGGTTAAAGACGGCAGCCGGGCCGTCGCTCTCGACGCCCAGCGTCAGGTCCAGATGCCACTCGGCCATCCAGACGCGCAGGTCGGCGGAGCACATATGGTCGGCCTGGGCGCCCTCGGCGTCATCCAGGTCAAAGCTGTCGATACCCAGCTGGTTGGGCATGGTCACATAGGCGTCGTCAGGCACGCGCTTGGCAATCCAGTGGTGGCCGCCGATGGTCTCGAGCCACCAGATCTCGTCCACGTCGCTAAAGGCGATACCGTTGTTCTCGTAGGTGCCGTAGCGCTCGAGCAGGTCGCCCAAGATACGCACGCCGTCGCGGGCGGACTTGGCATACGGCAGCACCAGGGTCACCATGTCCTCCTCGCCCAAGCCACCGGACTGTGCCGGAACATATCCGTCCTCGCCCTCGTTGCCCTTGGCGGGCACATAGTCCACGAGCGGATCGGCACCGCGGACGCGCTCGTTGGTGGTGAGCGTCTCGGTTGCGGACATGCCAACATTGAGCTCGTTGAATCCGGCCTCGGCCCAAATACCGTGACCGGGAACGACGTCGGGGACGCTCGTGTAGCGCATGGGATTGTCGGGCAACTCAACGGTCAGGTGGCTCAGGACGCTCGTGTAGACACGCGGCTGCTCGTCGGGATGCACCACGCGCATGCGCTTGGGCTCAAACACCCCGTTGGACGAGTCCTCGTTGCGGGCGACCAGCGTCGACCCGTCGTAGCTCGCGTTCTTACCAACCAAAATCGTTGTGCACGGCATGCGCATCCTCCTTGAGCGAAGAAATCAAACGATAACAGTGTATCGCTTCGGCGCAAAAAGGGCGAAACCACGGCCTCGGCAGCCCCCGTGGTCAAAAAATGCCAAATATGAGTACTGTCACCAATTTAGTGGCAGCAAATTTCCCTGTAACGAGTGCCGAAAATCCCCATTTGCCCAAAAGCAAGACAACGTTATTCCCCATAAGTTCAATAAAATAGGCTTCCTAACGATAATGGATACCGTTAGGAAGCCAAAAAGACGTAAGACATATGTGACTATCTTGGCAACAGTACTCATATTTGGCATTGTTTGACCACGTGGTATATAGCTAACCCCCTCAAACAGCTCAAAACGCCTATTTCGATGCGCGCTCCGCCGCCTCAATCACGTGTTTGGCGAGAATCGCGGTGGTCACAGCCCCCACGCCGCCCGGCACGGGCGTGATGGCGTTAACGACCGGCTCCGCAGCATCAAAATCGATGTCCCCGACCAGCTTGCCAGCGGCCTCGTCCCAGTTAATGCCAACATCAATGATCGTCTGGCCCTCGCGAACGGCATCCGCGCCAATCGTGCTCGCGCGTCCAACGGCCGCAACAACGATATCGGCAGAACGGCACTCGGCAGCAAGATCGCGTGTATGCGTATGACACGTCGTCACCGTGGCATTGCGAGCCGTAAGCATGGCGGCAACGGGACGACCAATCACCAGAGACCGACCGACGACCGCAACCTTGGCCCCATCCAGCTCAACACTGTAATGGTCCAGCAACGCCAACACGGCCTCGGCCGTGCAGGGAGCAAAGCCCTCGCCACGACCCGAAAGCGTGGTAAGCAGCGAGGCCGGCGTCATGGAGTCAACATCCTTGGCGGGATCGAGCGCCGCGGCAGCCGCATCCTCGTCAAGTCCAGCGGGCAGCGGGCGAAACACTAGGCAGCCATGAACAGCGGGGTTGGCATTGATGTCCTTAATAGCCGCCAGCAGTTCATCCTGCGAAACATCGGCAGGAAGCAAAACGCGGCGAGCCTCAATGCCAACCTTCTCGCAGCGCTTGAGGGCACCGCGCTCGTAGGACAGGTCGTCCTCGCGCTCGCCCACGCGAACGATGGCGAGCGTCGGCACAACGCCGCGCTCACGCAAGGCGGCACAGCGAACAGCAAGTTCCTCGGTCAGCGCGCGAGCAACAGGAGCACCCTTCAGTAGCTCAGCCATGGCTATCCTCTCTTCCTTGCAGCGTCGGCGGCGCGGCGCGCCAGCGCATCGGCGCGCGGCAACCATGTGTCGAGCAGCTCATCACACGCCGTCTCGAGCTCCTCGGCACGAACGCGATCTTTCATAGACGTGGTGTTCGCAAAGAGCGTCAAGCTCGCGCCCTGCATAGCGGCACGGCAGAACACGGCGCCGCACGCCACATCGGACAGCAGCTGACGCGAACCCTTGTCGGCCATGTCCTCGAGCAGCGCCAGCGCACGCCCGCAGGCATCCATAATGCGATACGGCGGCATAGCGGCCACATGCAGCGCATCCTGAATCGCGGTCGCTCGAGCCGGATCGTCACGCGGAATACCGTACGCCGCGGACACCCGCCTGTAGGCACGAACGTCCTCGGAAACCAACTCGACAAGCTCCTGGGCCAGCTCATCAGCCTGGGCAAACGCGCGCGTCAGGTCATCCGCACGATCAGCAAGCGCGGGATTAGTCGCACCGTAGCGGGCAACCATTCCGCACAGCGAGGCGCCCAGCGCGCCCACAAAGGCGCTCGCGCTGCCACCGCCGGGAACCGGCTCGCGCGCGGCAAGCGCCTCGGCAAACCCGCGGCAGGTCTTGTCCATCATCTCTTGGCTCATACGCATGCACCTTCAAGTCATATACATCGGTCGGGTGGAAACCGCCGACCGACCGCATCGATCACATTAATGGTGCTAAGTCTAGCCCATAAGTACATAAGCGTCAGCGCACCTGGCCATCGCGGATTTCTATGACGAACGATAGGCGTCGGCACCGCAAACATGGAACACATGGCCCACCTTTCGAGACTTCCGGGCAGCGGCAACTGGGGCATACATATAGGTAAGGAGCCCTATGTTGGGGCAAGCTCATCACGGCACCGGACGACGAATGGAAGAATAACCGCACAGTAAACAAAGACATCATGCGCATGCGTAACCGCCGCCCCAGCGATCCGCGGCACACGATGTCCCTGGCAGACAAGGAGGACGCCACCATGAAGAAAAAGACCCTATCGATCCTTTCCCTTTGCATCGCCCTCTTTGCCGCGTTTGCCCTTGTCGGCTGCGGCGGGAGCGCATCGGGCGACGGCAGCGCCCCCAAGAGCGAGAGCAAGGAAAAGGTCCCCGTCGCCAAGAAGACCGACTTTATCTGGTTTAAGGTCGAGATGCCCGAGAGCGTTGGCGTGAGCGACTCTGCCGGCAAGAATGCCGACAGGGTCCAGCTCACCTTCCCCGAAGACGAGAACGCCTCGGCCGATCGCTTTATCCCCGTTTGGAAAAAAGCGCTGACGGCCGAGGAATCCCACGCCGACCAGGCGGAAAAGAAGGGGGATACGTTCCAGTGGAAGGATGGCGGGTCCGTCGAGTATAACGGCAGGACGTGGCTCGTCGGAACATACGAGGACAACAGCGGCATCTCAACCATGCTTTTTACCGATGTTGAGCCGGGAAGCGTCTACGTCCTCATCTCGAACTTCGACCAGCACAAGAAAGAAGCCGAGGCACTCCTCAACTCCATCGAGTTCCCCGATGACATGGAAGAGGCAGTTTCCGAGGCACGCGAAGTCGAGATTTCGAGCATCGAGATCAAGTAACGGGACACCCGCACGCGCCTACGCGCACCCGCGCACATGCGCCCCATTAAAACAACGGGCGCCCAACCCGGGGAGGGCCGACAGCACCAGCCCTCCCCTCTTTTGCGCCCGAACATATTGCCACTTAACGGCGCAAATCCGGCCCTCAGAATGGGACACATGGCTCACCCGAAGGAGCCGTCCACGCGTACAGTAAAGGCAGGTAATCCATGGACGATTACAGATCGAGGACACGACCATGAAAAAGAAGGCCTTTGCGATTC